>NZ_JAXCID010000009.1:0-109630 GCF_035985125.1 Arthrobacter sp. CG_A4
ACCGCCGCCAAGCAGGCCTACATCTTCAACCTCGACGGCTCCACCCTCAAGCCCCTCCAGGCCGCCGGCGACACCGCCGTCCTGGAAGGAACCCGCGTGCTGATCTCCGACACCGCCGCCGGCCTGCTGAACAAAACCTTCAAGACCGACGCCGTGAAAGCCGACATGCTCGTCGGCATCGCCAAAATCACCGTCAACACCAAGTAACACCCACCGAAAAACCTGCCGGATGCATGGTTCGGCGGGAAGTGCCGCGGATCCTCCCTGGGGGTCCGTGGCACTTTTCCGTGGCCGGCTGCTGAACCACATCCCCGCCGTCGCCGGGCCGTCCGCGTAAAACCCATCACGGCCCCACTGTCCGCGCGGGACATGCCCATTTTTCAGGCCCGGGACTGGGCACAATGGGATTGTGTCCAGCCCTTCCCGCGGGAGCGGGGCATGTCCCGCGGCGAGACGGCGCCTCCCTCCTGGACAGCGGGCCCAAGCCGCATTGGGCGGCGGGTCAAGGTTCTGCGAGACTTGTCCCGGCCGGAGCCCGATCCGGCAGGAAACTACGCCGACAGTCGATGGGCAGGGCCGGCTCCGGCAGCTGGGAAATATTTTTCGTATGGTGCTTCTGGACCGGTCAACACTCATGGTGGTCTTCGCCGTGATGTCGCTGACAATGCTGGTGCTTTTCTACTTCGACACGTACCGCGAGAGCCGGGCCTCCTTCGCCGCCTGGTGGTGCGGTGCCGTAGCGTCCTTCTTCGTGGGCGCCAGCCTATATTTCCTGGGCGAGGTCCAGGACGTTGCCTGGACCCCAGGCGTAGGCAACGGGGTGATGGTGTTTGGCGCCGGTTGCGTCTGGGCCGGCACCCGATCGCTGGCCGACCGCCGGGTCACCCCCTGGCTGCTGGGGATCCCGGCCGCCGCCGCCGTGGCAGTCGACGTCACCGTCCGCTACTCCGACAACGCACGGATCGGCAGCATCGTCCTGCTGGCGCTCATGGGGTCGGCGATCGGCCTCGCCTCCGTGGAGCTGTGGCGCGAACGGGCGCACTCCTGGCCCCTTGTCCGGTCCCTCGCCATCGCCACGGCCGTCTGCGCCTTCTACTACCTCAGCCGGATGGCTGGACTGGCGGTGCTCGGCCCGGCGGATCCGCTGTTCCAAAAGGTCTTCGGGACCGGCGTCACCCTGTTGATGGCAATGATCCTGCTGGTGGTGGTATCGTCCAGCATCACCTCGCTAAGCTACGCGCAGCGGACCGAGAACCTCCGGGAGCTGGCCTACCGCGATGGGCTCACGGGGCTGCTGAACCGCGGGGAATTCATGCGCCAGGCCCAACATCGGCTCCGGACCAATCTGGCGGCCGGCGTCGACACCGCGATTGTGATGGCGGACCTGGACCGTTTCAAAGGCATCAACGACCGCTTCGGCCATGACGCGGGCGACGGCGTCATCCGCGCCTTCGCCGAGGCCTGCCGCCTCACCGTGCGGAGTATGGACCTCGTGGGCCGCTACGGCGGGGAGGAATTTGTGCTGCTGCTCGACGGCGTCGACGCTGCGGAGGGCGTTCGGATCGCGGGCCGGATCAACGCCGCACTGGCTGAACACAACCCCCTGCCGAACGGCACGGACGCGCCCACGGCGAGCTTCGGCGTCGTCGACGCGCACGACCGTGCCACCGGGCTGCCGCGCCTCCTCCGGGACGCGGACCGCGCGCTCTATCAGGCGAAGTCAGCCGGTCGCAACCGCGCGGTGATCGGGCTGGCACTCGCGGGCAATCAGGCACCCTGAGCGAATCCCGCCTGGCAGCAGATAGCCCCCGCAGGACAACGCTGAGCAGGCCGACGGCGCCGGGCAGACGGCTGCCAGCAGGTGGACAGCGGACCGTTGCCCCGGCGGCGCCGACGAAGGAGAATCAGACGTATTGCTCGACGCCGCTCGGATTCAGCCAGGAGACGCCGACGGCGGCCCCGCCCAACAGATGGAGACACGATGAGCATAGCCACGGGTACGGACACGCAGCCGCCTGAGTTGAACATAGCCGACAGCCACGAGCTGATCCGGGTGCAGGGCGCACGCGAGAATAACCTCAAGGACATCAGCATCGAGATCCCGAAGCGCCGCCTGACGGTGTTCACCGGCGTCTCCGGCTCGGGCAAGAGCTCGCTCGTGTTCGCAACGATCGCCGCTGAGTCGCAGCGGATGATCAACGAGACCTACAGCGCCTTTGTGCAGGGTTTTATGCCGAACCTGACGCGGCCCGACGTCGACGTCCTGGACGGGCTGACGACGGCGATCATCGTCGACCAGGAGCGGATGGGCGCGAACCCCCGCTCCACGGTGGGCACTGCCACCGACGCCAACGCCATGCTCCGGATCCTCTTCAGCCGGCTGGGATCGCCGCACGTGGGACCGCCCACGGCGTTCTCCTTCAACGTCCCGACGCGTAAGGCGAGCGGGGTGATGAGCACCGAGAAGGGCGGCAGGGTGGAGAAGAGCGTCGTCCAAAATGCCGTCTACCTGGGCGGCATGTGTCCGCGGTGCGAGGGTATGGGCTCGGTCTCCGACTTCGACCTCACCGCGCTCTTCGACGCCAGCAAGTCGCTCGGCGAGGGTGCCCTGACAATCCCCGGCTACAGCATGGACGGCTGGTACGGCCGCATCTTCAGCGGCGCCGGCTTCGACATGGACAAGCCGATCAACAAGTTCAGCAAGAAGGAAATGCACGACCTGCTCTACAAAGAACCGACCAAGATCAAGGTCGAGGGCATCAACCTCACCTACGAGGGCGTGATCCCGAAGATTCAGAAATCGATGCTCGCCAAGGACGTCGACTCCATGCAGCCGCACATCCGGGCCTTCGTGGAGCGGGCCATCACATTTCAGACCTGCCCCGGGTGCGACGGCACGCGGCTCAGCCCGGAGGCCAGGTCCTCGAAGATCCGGGGTAAGAACATCGCCGAGCTGTGCGGGCTGCAGATCAGCGACCTGGCCGCGTGGGTCCGCGAGCTCAACGAGCCGTCGGTCGCGCCGCTCCTCAAGGGCCTGCAGCACCTGCTCGACTCGTTCGCCGAGATCGGGCTGGGGTACCTCTCGCTGGACCGGCCGGCGGGCACGCTCTCCGGCGGCGAAGCCCAGCGCACCAAGATGATCCGGCACCTGGGCTCATCCCTCACGGACGTCACCTACGTCTTTGACGAGCCGACGATCGGCCTGCACCCGCACGACATCGAGCGGATGAACCAGCTGCTGCTGCAGTTGCGCGATAAGGGCAATACCGTGCTCGTCGTGGAGCATAAACCGGAAACTATTGCCATCGCTGACCACGTCGTCGATCTGGGCCCCGGCGCCGGTACCGAGGGCGGCAGCGTCTGCTTCGAGGGAAGCGTGGAGGGTCTCCGGGCGAGTGGGACCATCACCGGCCGGCACCTCGACGACCGGGCCGCGGTCAAGGAATCGGTGCGCACGCCGGCCGGTACGCTCGAGGTGCGTGGCGCCTCCACGCACAACCTCAAGGACGTCGACGTCGACATTCCGCTCGGCGTGCTCTGCGTGGTGACGGGTGTCGCGGGGTCGGGCAAAAGCTCGCTGATCCACGGCTCGGTGGCCGGCCGCGATGGCGTGGTGGTGGTTGACCAGAATGCCATCAAGGGGTCGCGGCGCAGCAACCCGGCGACGTACACGGGCCTCCTCGAGCCGATCCGCAAGGCGTTCGCCAGGGCCAACGGCGTGAAACCGGCGCTGTTCAGCTCCAACTCAGAAGGCGCCTGTCCCACCTGCAACGGCGCGGGCGTCATCTTCACCGAACTGGGCGTTATGGCCACCGTCGAGTCCACCTGCGAGGACTGCGAGGGCAAGAGGTTCCAGGCGTCCGTCCTGGAATACACACTGGGCGGCCGCAACATCGCCGAAGTGCTGGCCATGTCAATGACCGAGGCCGGGGTGTTCTTTGGCGACGGGGAGGCGAAGACGCCGGCGGCGCACACCATCCTCGACCGGCTCGTGGACGTCGGGCTCGGCTACCTCACCCTCGGCCAGCCGCTCACCACGCTGTCCGGCGGCGAGCGGCAGCGCGTCAAGCTGGCCACCCAGATGGCCGAGAAGGGTGACGTTTACGTTCTCGACGAGCCCACCACCGGCCTGCACCTCGCCGACGTCCGGAACCTGCTGGGCCTCCTCGACCGCCTGGTGGAGTCCGGCAAATCAGTCCTCGTGATCGAGCACCACCAGGCCGTCATGGCGCACGCCGACTGGCTCATCGACCTCGGCCCCGGCGCGGGCCACGACGGCGGCAGACTCGTCTTCGAGGGCACACCCGCGGACCTCGTCGCGGCCCGCTCCACCCTCACCGGCGAGCACCTCGCGGCCTACGTCGGCGGGTCGGGGTCTTGAACGACTGCGGGCCAGAGGCAGTATGCCTCTGGCCCGCTGCAAGCCATTCCCGCCCATGTCACCGAGGGGGCTGGAAAGAAACGGGCAACGGATGGCCCGACATGTAAAGAAAAGCGAATTCGTTGGGTTTCGCCGGGTCAGGGTCTCAAAAGAGAAGCAGGCCAGAGGCAAAATGCCTCTGGCCTGCGACGTGGGTGGGCCCTGAGGGGCTCGAACCCTCGACCCACGGATTAAAAGTCCGATGCTCTACCATCTGAGCTAAAGGCCCCAGCCGATTGCCCCGGAGCGGCGGAAAATCCGCTGCCCAAGTTCAGATCAGCCCAGTCCATTTCTGGACGTTAATTACTGTACCCCACACCGGGGCCGACTTTCACACGACGGCGGTGACACCGCCGTCGTGCGCCCCGCTGACGGGCACTGTCCCCAGGCCGCACGCTCGATTCCCCGGCAGCACTGGAGTAGCGTGGTGGCATGAGCGAGCACGCAGAAGCCAGCAGCCCCGGACCACACCGGCACCACAAGCCGAAGCCCTTCGCACCCATCGATTTTGAGCCCTTCGCCGGCGGAGCGGACCCTGCCCGCATCTCCGAGGCCGCCCACCTTGCCGCCCAGGCACTCGTGCGCCGCGGCCGCGACAGCGACGACCCCACGGTCACCAAACGGCTGGTGAAACTCGCCGATGAGCAGGGGCTGGAAGCCATCGCCGAGATGTGGGCCGAAAGTCCGGCGCGGTCCCTCCCGGGAGCTCTGTGGCGCCTCTACGCCCTGCGGGCCGCCACGATCCAGGATCCCGAGCGCATTTCGGTCTACTTCAAGGCGGGCAAGGACACGGCGCAGGTTTCCAATGTGGTTGCCGGTGCCGCCGAGCCGCCGGGAGCGGACGAGATGAAGTCGATGGCGAATGCCATCCTCTCCGGAGCGTTCGACGGCGAGTTCGACGTCGCGCTGGAACGTTCCGCCGCGTTCTGCCGCGTGGTGGCCCTTGGCCAGGCGACCCTCGCCGACGGCGCCGATCACAGCAACGAGAACCATGCGAGCAAGCTCACCCGCAATTCGCATCTCCTGGTCAAGACGGCCGAGGACCTTGAGCACGCGGCCAACGCGTGGCGCCTGGGCGAACTGGATTGAAGTCCCAGTACGCATGCCCGCCCCGGACTGTCAATGTTGACTTGTCCCGGTTGTCGTAGAAAACTAAAAGCGGTGCCGAACCGCGAAACCCCCGGGCTTCAACATCTAGCCGCCTAGAGCGGCCTACCGCCGAGAGGCGTCTCCGGTTCGGCACCATTTTCATGCCCTCGTCAGGCCCGTTCCAGCCGTGCGCCGTCACATTGCCGGACCCGCCGGAACGCTTTCCGGGCGCTCCCGGACCTGACGGTAAAGTAATGCTTACGCGCGGGTCATCGTCAAGTCATACGGCCGGCCGAGCCCACCCGAGTACTCCTCTCCCGAAGACCGGTAACCCCACGTGAAGCTGCGCCTTTTCCCCCAGGAGCCCGCCGGGCTGAACCTCCTTTCCCAGCTGGCGCGCCAGATCGTGCTCGCCACGGCCACGCTCGCGGAAATCCTGGGTGCCCCCGTGAGTGAGCATGCACGGCTTGTAGAGGACATGCACAACCACGAGGCCAGATCGGCGGAACTGCACTTCGCCCTGCTGACCCATATGCGGAGCACCTTTGTAAGTCCGCTCCCCCGTGAGGACATGTACGCCCTGTCGCGGTACCTCAACGAGGCGATGGAGAAACTCGACGCCGCCGCGGAGCTCGTTTCGCTCTACAAGCTGGACCGGCTGCCTAAACGCGCCGCGGACCAGCTCGAGATCATCAGCCGGCAGGCCGAACTCACCGTGGACGCCATGCGGAAGCTCAACAATCTGGACGACCTCGAGGACTACTGGATCGAGGTCCTTCGGCTGGCCAAGCGCGCGGAGCGGACCCACCGGGTCTGGGTGGCGGACCTGCTCACCGAGATGAAGTCGGCCCAGTACGCACGCAACCGCGACATCGCAAACCAGCTGGTGGAAGTCACCAAGGACATGCGCCGGATCGCAACCCAGGTGGGCAGCATCATCGTCAAGGAATCCTGACGTGACCATCTTTTTCTTTGCCCTGGTAGTGGTCTTCGCCGCGGCCTTTGCCTTCCTGAACGGCTTCAGGGATGCCTCCACCTCGGTGGCGCTGGCGGTGCGGAACCGCGCGCTGACCCCCACAGTCGCGGTACTGCTGGCCGGATTTTTCAATTTCGTCGGGGCCGGGCTGAGCGCCGCCCTGGCGTTGCAGGTCAGCCGGGCCTGGGTCCGCCTGCCGCCGGGACAAAACGGGCTGACCATTTTGGCGGCGGGGCTGGTAAGCGCCATCCTGTGGGGCATCTACACCTGGTGGCGGGGTATTCCATCCTCCTCGACCCACGCGCTGGTCGGTGGCCTGGCCGGAGCCGGCGCCGCGAGCGTGGCGGTCGGGGGAAACGCCATAGGCGGGGCGGATACATCGCTGCTGCTCCAGGTGGCACTCCCGCTGCTGGTCTCACCGGTCATAGCCTTCGCCGGCGCTTATCTTTTGGTGTGGCCGGTCACGTGGGCCGCGAGGTACACGCCGCCGAGCGTCGTCAACGGCCGCTCGCGTCGGGCCCAGTCCGTCGCCGCCGGGGCCGTCGCGTTTGCGCATGGGCTGCAGGACGGGCAGCGCACCGCCGCCGTACTGGTACTGGCGATGCTGGCCGCCGGGCTGTCCGACGGCGGCGCCATGCCAGCCTGGGTGGCGCTTCTCACCGCCGCAATGCTGGCGGCCGGAACGCTGGCCGGCGGCTGGCGGATTTCCTACACGATCGGCTACCGGCTGATGCGGATGGACCCCTTGCGCGGCTCCATAGCCCAGTTGTACAGCTCGGTGATCCTGCTGGTGGGAGCAATCGGGCTGCACTGGCCGATTTCGACCACCCACACGGTCACCGCGGCCGTCCTGGGCTCAGGATCGAACCAGGGTTTCCCGGCCACCAACCGGCGGCTCGTGATCCGGATCCTGCGCTTCTGGGTGCTCACCCCGATGGTCACCGCGGCCGTGGCGTTGATCCTGGGGCTCGCGCTGTCCCCCATAGCCAGCCCCTAGCCCATCGATTGCTCCACATCCGCCCTTTTGAGGGGTCAAAACGGCGGATATGGAGCAGTCGATGGGAAAGCGAGACTATCCGAAGCGGCCGGAAACGTAGTCCTCGGTGGCCTTTACGGAGGGGTTGCTGAAGATGGTGTGTGTGTCACCGTATTCGATCAGCTTGCCCGGCTTGCCTGTTCCGGCGATGTTGAAGAACGCGGTCTTCTCCGAGACGCGTGCGGCCTGCTGCATATTATGGGTCACGATCACCACGGTGTACTGGTCCTTGAGCTCGTTAATGAGGTCCTCAATGGCCAGGGTGGAAATCGGGTCCAGCGCCGAACATGGCTCGTCCATCAGGATCACCTGGGGTTCCACGGCGATGGCGCGGGCAATGCAGAGACGCTGCTGCTGGCCGCCGGACAGGCCCGAGCCCGGCCTCGCGAGGCGGTCCTTGACCTCATTCCACAGGTTGGCTGCGCTCAGGGAGCGCTCCACGAGGGAATCAGCCTCGCCCTTGGACATCTTCTGGCTGTTGAGCTTCACGCCGGCCAGCACGTTGTCCCGGATGGACATGGTGGGGAAGGGGTTGGGTCGCTGGAAGACCATACCGATCTGCGAGCGGACGGTCACCGGGTCCACGCCGGGCCCGTAGAGGTTCTCGCCGTCGAGGAGCACCTCGCCTTCCACCCGGGCGCCGGGAATAACCTCGTGCATACGGTTCAGGGTCCGCAAAAACGTGGACTTGCCGCAGCCGGAGGGCCCGATGAAGGCGGTGACGGACTTGGGCTCGATGTTGATGGTGACGTCTTCGACGGCCAGGAATTTGCTGTAGTAGACGTTCAGGTCCTTGACGTCGATGCGCTTAGACATGGTGTTCCTTCACTTGCTGGACGTTGTAGGGGCGCTGGCTCAGGCTAGCGGCCGGTTTTGGGGGCGAACATGCGGGCGATCAGGCGGGCGCCGAGGTTGAGCAGCATCACCAGGATGATGAGGACCAGGGCCGCGCCCCAGGCGCGCTGGGATGACGGGTCCGGGTTGGACGGCGAGGTCGGGTTGAGGATCTGCGTGTAGATAAACGTGGGCAGCGAGGCCATCCAGCCCGAGAACACGTTGGCGTTAATCGAGGTTGCGAATCCTGCGGTGACCAGGATCGGCGCCGTTTCGCCGATCACGCGGGCAATCGCCAGGGTGACGCCCGAGGCGATGCCGGAAATCGCCGTCGGGATGACCACCTTCAGGATGGTCCGCCATTTGCGGACCCCCAGGGCGTAGGCCGCCTCGCGGAGTTCGTTAGGGACGATCTTGAGCATTTCCTCGCTGGAGCGGACCACCACGGGAATCATCAGCACGGAGAGTCCGACGGCGGCGACGGCACCGGTCTTGGTGCCCGGCCCCACTACGGCGAAGAAGAAGGCTGCCGCGAACAGGCCGGCCACGATCGAGGGGATGCCGGTCATGACGTCCACGAAGAACGTGATGGCCCGGGCCAGCGGGCGGTCGTTGCCGTACTCCACAAGGTAGATGGCGGACAGCAGGCCCACGGGCACCGAGATGACAGTCGCGACCGCGGTGATCAGCAGGGTGCCTATCATGGCATGGAAAATACCGCCGACCACCGGGGCGCCTTCGTCCACGCTCTTGTTGTCGAAGGCGCCGGTGACGCCGTTCATGGAGGTGGTCAGGAAGCCCGGGTTCATGAGTCCGGGAAGACCGTTGACCAGGACCGTCCAGATCACGGAAATCAGCGGCAGCAGCGCGATCAGGAACGCGCCGACGACCAGGCAGCTGACCAGCTTGTCCTTCGCCCGCCGGGAGCCTTCCACGACGGCGCTCCAGCCGACGAGGCCGGCAGCAAAGAGGATGGCCGAGACGATTCCCCAGCCGAAGGCGTTGAAGCCGATGAGGGCCAGGATGGCGGCGCCCAGTACCAGGGCCGCGCCAAGAACAACGTACGGGGCCCAGGTTGGCAGCTGGCCCTTGGTGAGGGAAGAGCGCTTCTGGACGGGGGTGAGGGTGGAGGTCATTTAGTTGGCTCCCGAGAATTCTTTGTGCCGGCTGATGATCCACCGGGCAATCATGTTCACGCCGAGGGTGATGACGAACAGGATCAGGCCCGCCGCGATCAGGGTGCTGACCTGGAGCCCGCTGGCCTCCGGGAAGTTGAGCGCAATCTCCGCGGCGATGGTCTGGTTTCCGGTCTGGATCAGGCTGGCGGTGAGGGCGCCGGAGGACAACACCAGCGCCACCGCCATGGTCTCGCCGAGCGCGCGGCCCAGGCCCAGCATCACGGCACTGATGATGCCGGGGCGGCCGAACGGAAGCACGGCCATCCTGATCATTTCCCAGCGGGTGGCGCCGAGCGCCAGCGCGGCCTCTTCGTGCAGCTTGGGGGTCTGCAGGAAGATCTCGCGGGTCAGCGAGGTGACGATGGGCAGGACCATCACGGCCAGGACGATTCCCGCGGTCAGGATCGTCTTGCCGGTGGCGGAGGCGGGACCCTGGAAGATGGGAAGCCAGCCCATGTTGCCGGCCAGCCAGTTGTAGGCTGGCGAAATCTCCTTGGCCAGGAACGCCGCGCCCCAGGCCCCGTAAACCACGGACGGAATCGCGGCCAGAAGGTCAATCACGTAACCCAGCCCCGAGGAGAGCTGCCGCGGGGCGTAATGCGAGATGAAAAGCGCGACGCCGATAGCCACCGGGGTGGCGATGACGATGGCGATGGCGGCCGCAATCAGGGTGCCGATCACGATCGGCCAGATGTAGGCGAGGAAGCCTTCGCCGCCCTTGATCTTGTCCGGCGAGGCCGTGAGGGCCGGGATCGCCTGGACGACGAGGAAGAGCGCCACGCCGAAGAGCACGGCAAGGATCAGGCACCCTGCGGCCAAGGTGGCTGCGGAAAAGACTTTGTCCCCGGCGCGGCCTGCGCCCCGGGACGAGGTCAGGGAGGTGGTGGTCACTTCACGGTCCTTCAGCTTCGAATCAACTGGTACTTCTGGCAACTACAGAACAAACGCGGCGGTTCCCTGCCCCGGGGCGGCCGTCTATGACAGCCATTTCGGAGCAGGGAACCTGGATCTGGATTGTGTTTCCACTATGCCTGTTGGCGCGCGGGAACCCTAGGACTTGACCTTGATGGATTCGATCGACTTCAGGGCCTTGTCGGCCAGGGTCTTGGACAGCGGGGCGGACTTGGCGGCGTCAGCGGCTGCCTTCTGGCCGGCTTCGGAGACAACGTAGTTCTCGAAGCCCTTCACGAGGTCGACGGTCTTCTGATCGGCGTAGCTGCTGCAGACGACGTGGAAGGAGACGAGCACAATCGGGTAGGCGCCCTCGATGGTGGTCTTGCGGTCCAGCTTGATGGAGAGGTCGTTGGCGTTGCGGCCCTCGACGGGCTTGCCGGCGTCAACCGCCTTGGCCGCTGCCTCGGCGGAGATCTTGGTGAAGGAGGAGCCCACCTTGATCTGCGCGATGCCGAGCTTGCCGCTCACGGCGGAATCGTCAGCGTAGGTAACGGCGCCCGGGGTGTCGGTAACGGTCTTGACCACACCGGAGGTGCCCTTGGCGTTCTCGCCCTTCAGGGTTGCGGGCCAGATGCCGGAGGCCTTGTCGGTCCAGGCCTCGGCCGCGGCGGCGGCAAGGTACTCGGTGAAGTTGGTGGTGGTGCCGGAATCGTCCGAGCGGTTCACCGGGGTGACCTTGAGGTCCGGGAGCTTGGCGTCCGGGTTCAGGGCGGCGATGGCCGGGTCGTTCCACTTGGCGATCTCGCCGCGGAAGATCTTGGCGACAGTGCCGGCGTCGAGCTTCAGTTCCTTGATGTCCGGCAGGTTGAAGGCCACGGCGATCGGGGAAATGTACACCGGGATGTTCAAGGCACCCTCGGGGCCGCACTGGGTCTTGGCGGTGGCGTACTCGTCATCCTTGAGGTAGGCGTCGGAGCCGCCGAACTGGGCGGAGCCGTCCAGGAGTGCCTTGCGGCCGGCGCCGGAGCCGTCCGGGGAATACTGCACGCTGGCGCCCTGGTTTGCCGAGGCGAAGTTGGTCTTCCAGACATCCATTGCCGCGCCCTGCGCGGAGGACCCGATGCCGGTCAGGGTGCCGGTAACTTTCGGACCCGAGGCGGTGGTGTTCGCGGGGGCAGTGCCCGTTGCGTTATCAGAACCACAGGCGGTAAGCGCGAGAGCGCCGGCGGCGATAACAGCGATTGCCGCGTTGCGGCCGAAGCGGAGAGCCTTCACTAGATGTACCCCTTCCAGGGATTTTCTGTGCGTGCCCGGCCGGAGAAGGCCGCAGCAGCGGATGCGTACGGTTTGTACCTCTACTGAAGTTATGTGCCTGAGGTGAAGAGAATTGCGGTGCAAAGTGAACAGGGGGTTAACGACACCGGGACATTGGCTGACATCTGCCGGGCCACCATTGCGTTGGCTGGGTCACAGCCGTAGGGGGTTTGGCCGCAGTCGGCGGTGCCCGCGGCTGCAAATAGACTGGTGGGCATGGCCTCCGCTAATGGACTCTCCGCAAGCGCACGATTCCTGCGCGGCCGGGTCCGCACCGGCTTTGTCCGGAGCCGCAACTCGATCCTGCCGGCCGTCCAGATGACAGCCTGCGCCGTGGGTGCCTACGCCTTCGCCGAGTACGTCCTGGGTCACACCGGCCCGCTTTTCGCCGCCACATCATCGCTGATTGCGCTCGGCTTTTCCCGCGATCCCCGGCTGCGCCGCGTCGTGGAGGTGGGCCTGGGGTGCACCATCGGCATCGTCGTGGGCGATCTGCTACTGCACTGGCTGGGCGCCGGGATCTGGCAGGCCGCCGTCGTGCTGCTGTTCTCGATCCTGCTGGCACGGTTCCTGGACAGCGGAACAATCTTCACCACGCAACTGGGCCTGCAGTCGCTGCTGGTGGTGCTCCTGCCGGCTCCGGACGGCGGCCCGTTCACCCGCAGCATCGACGCCATTGTCGGCGGCATTTTCGCCTTGCTCGTGACCGTCCTGATTCCCAAGGATCCGCGCCGGGAACCCCGCAATGACGTCAAGAAACTCCTGCACGAGCTTGCCGAAGTGCTGCGCGAATGCGGCTCCGCGCTGAGTTCCAGCGACTCCACCCAGGCCTGGCACGCGCTCATCCGCGGACGGAACTGCCAGCCGCTGGTCGATTCCATGCGCCAGACCCTGCGCGCCTCCGGCGAGGTGGCCACCCTGGCCCCGGCCTACCGGCGGCACCGGGAGGAACTGGACCGGATGGAGCAGTCGCTGGACTACATCGACCTCGCGCTGCGCAACAGCCGCGTCTTCGCCCGCCGCCTGACCAGCGCCATCAACCACGCGGCGCTCTCCGATGAGGCCACCCAGAACATCGCCGAGGTACTGCAGGAGACCGCCGATGCCGTCGATGAGCTCTCGCTTGGCCTGGCGGAAGCGCACGACGGCGCCCGCCGCGCCCATCTGCGTACCACCCGGGCAGACCTGCGGGAGATCGCGGGCAGGCTGCATCCCCGGCTGCTGGACGTGCAACGGCTGGAGGGCGAAACGGTGGTCATGCTGTTCCGCCCGCTGATGGTGGACCTGCTCGAGGCCGCCGGGGTGGACTCCGGCGAAGCCCGGGACATCCTGCCGCCGCTGTAACCGGCTTTCCGGCCGGCGGTACTCCGCGGCGGCCTTTTCGGCGATGCGGTCTCACCGTACGCGTTTCCGCGGGGGCTTTTCCGCGGCGCGGGAGCTTGGTTGTCACTGGCCGCGGATAGTGTGGAGCAATGGCTACCAAGACTTCCCGCGCTTCCAATGCGCCGGGCTACAAATGCGCCGAATGTGGCTGGACCACGGCCAAGTGGGTGGGCCGCTGCGGCGAGTGCCAGGCCTGGGGCAGCGTTGAGGAGACCGGCGGCGCCGTGGCACGCACGACGACGGCCACCACCGTCCTGGAACCGGCCCGCCGCATCTCCGAGGTGGATGCCAGCACCGCGGCCTTCCTGCCCACCGGCGTGGACGAGTTGGACCGGGTGCTTGGCGGCGGGCTGGTTCCCGGCGCGGTCATCCTGCTGGCCGGCGAACCCGGCGTGGGCAAATCCACCCTGCTGCTGGACGTCGCGGCCAAGTTTGCGCGCACCGCGCAGGACGTCCTCTACATCACAGGCGAGGAATCCGCCGCGCAGGTGAAGCTCCGTGCTGACCGGATCGACGCCGTCGCCGACTCCCTGTACCTCTCCGCCGAAACGGACCTGGGCCAGGCCCTGGGGCAGGTGGAGAAGCTCGAGCCGCGCCTCTTGATCGTGGACTCCGTCCAGACTCTGAGCAGCGCCGACGTCGAGGGCAGCGCCGGCGGAGTCTCGCAGGTCCGCGAGGTGGCCGCCTCGCTGATTGCCGCGGCCAAGCGCCGCAACATGACCACCCTGCTGGTGGGACACGTAACCAAGGACGGCTCCATCGCCGGGCCACGGCTGCTTGAACACCTCGTGGATGTGGTGTGCCAGTTCGAAGGCGAGCGTCATTCCCGGCTGCGGCTGCTGCGGGCGGTCAAGAACCGCTACGGCCCCACGGACGACGTCGGCTGCTTTGACCTGAACGAGGACGGCATCGTGGGCCTGGCCGATCCGAGCGGGCTCTTCGTCTCGCGGACCAAGGAACCGGTCTCCGGAACCTGCATCACCGTGACCCTGGAAGGGCGCCGGCCGCTGCTGGCCGAGGTGCAGTCCCTGCTGGCCGAAAGTTCCAGCGCGCAGCCCCGCCGCGCCACGAGCGGACTGGACAGCTCCCGTGTTGCGATGCTGCTCGCCGTGCTCCAGCAGCGTGCCGGCTGCCTGCTGAACAAGGACGATTCCTACGTCGCGACCGTCGGCGGCGTGAAGCTCAGCGAGCCCGCCACGGACCTGGCCGTCGCCCTGGCGGTGGCCTCCGCCAAGGCCAGGAAGCCTCTGCCGCAGCGGCTTATCGCCTTCGGCGAGGTGGGCCTGGCCGGCGAAGTCCGGCCCGTACCTGGCATTAACCAGCGGATCCAGGAAGCCCACCGGCTGGGGTTCACTCACGCCGTGGTGCCCGCAAGTCCCAATGGGCCCGGTCCCATCCCCGCAGGCTTCTCCGTGCGGGAAGTCGGACACCTGGCCGAGGCGCTGGGACTGCTGCTCAGCTGACCCTGACCGGTTCGCGGCGCCGAGAAAATATGCGCCTTCGGAGCCTAGCGGTCAATTTCGCCGGTTCGTCGGGGATCAGACGGAGCCTGGACCTTTTCGCGCCGGCGTCCAGTCCAGCGGGACATGCCCATTCTTCGCACCCGGGACCGGGCACAATGACACTATGTCCACCCGCTGCCCCCGGCGCGGGACATGTCCCTGAGCCCGGCCACCGCGCCCAAACCCCCGACGAACTAACGAAAATTCCCACTAGCCGGAGGACGGCAAGCGGGGGAGCGCTAGAGTTGGAGCGTTGGAGACAGACCAGGGCACCGGCTAAGGGATCTGGCCATGACGGGACGCTACGGAGACGGCTTCGGCCTGATGCGGCTCCGGGTCGGCGCTCAACGCGCCGTTGCTGCGGTGCCTGCAGCTCAACGCCACCGAAGTCAGCTGACCGGAAGGACGCCCCGATGCCGGACAACAGCCCCCGCGATCCATCATTCGGACCACACTTTGCCCGGGTGGGTCCGCGCATGGACGCCCGCGGAGCGGCGGCCCACCGCCGGCGCCTCGTGGAGACGGCGCACGGCGTCGTCGTCGAAATCGGGGCAGGCTACGGGGCGACTTTCGGCTTCTACCCGGCTGCGGTGACGAGCGTCCTGGCGCTCGAACCGGACCCCACGCTCCGGGCGCTGGCGGTGTCCGCCGCGGCCACGGCACCGGTGCCCGTCACTGTGCAGGACGGCGTGGCGGAATCGCTGCCGGCGGCGGACGCGTCGGTAGACGTCGTCGTCTCGAGTCTGGTGCTCTGCAGCGTGTCGGACCAGTCGGCCGCGCTGGCGGAGGCATCCCGGGTCCTACGACCCGGCGGCCTGCTGCTGTTCTACGAACACGTACGTTCGGCACACCGTGTGCTTGCGGCCGCCGAGGACCTGATCGCACCGCTGTGGAGCCGGCTGGCCGGCGGATGCCACCCGAACCGCGACACCGCAGCCACGATCGCGGGTGCCGGCTTCACCGTGCACGCCCTGGAGCGCTTCGGCTTTTCAGCTCTTCCCGGCAACCCGCGGGTGGCGCACGTTCTCGGTGTGGCAGCCAACCCCGGGGACAATCCCGCGGCGTGACGTTCCCGCCCGGGTCCGACTCGCGAACCGCAACGCCACGCAAAAGGGGCACCTGCCGCGATGGCAGGCGCCCCTCATATCAATCATTCCAGCCGGTGTGCCGGACTGAAACTAGGCTTTCTTGGGCGGCAGGGCCAGCTTGAAAACCTTGGCCCAGGTGGAGCCGACCTGCTTCCAGATGGGGCCAGTGGTGTACGGCAGACCGTAGCGCCTGCAGATCTCCTGCACCTTCGGCGCCACCTCGGCGTAGTGGTTGGATGGAATGTCCGGGAAGAGGTGGTGCTCGATCTGGTGCGAAAGGTTGCCGGTCATAAGGTGCATGAACTTGGAGCCTGAGATGTTGGCGGAGCCGATCATCTGCCGCACGTACCAGTCGCCACGGGTCTCGCCCTCCACCATTTCCTCGGTGAAAGTGTCGGTCCCATCCGGGAAATGGCCGCAAAAGATCACCGCGTGTGCCCAGACATTGCGGACAGCATTCGCAGTCAGGGTGCCGTAGAGCGCCTGCTTTCCGGAGCCTGTCAGCATGGCGACGGCGGGAGTGGCGGCGTAGTCCTTGGTGAACTGCTTCAGGGCCTTGCGTCCCAGGGCCTTGAGGTCCTTGGTAAGGGCTTCCTTGGACTTCTTGCCCTCTTTGTAATCTTGGAGCTCGAGATCGTAGATCGCGATGCCCCACTCAAAGACCGGGGCCAGCAGCGCGTTGTAGAGCGGGTTGCCGAGGTTGAACGGCTTCCATTCCTGCTGGGGGTCCATGCGCAGCAGGTTGTACCCGACGTCGTTGTCCTTGCCGATGACGTTCGTCCAGCGGTGGTGCAGATCATTGTGGGTGTGCTGCCAGGCGCGCGCGGGCGTAACGAAGTCCCATTCCCAGGTGGTGGAGTGGATGTCCGGGTCACGCATCCAGTCCCACTGGCCATGCAGGATGTTGTGCCCCAGTTCCATGTTTTCCAGGATTTTGGCGAAGCTCAGCAGCGTGGTCCCGGTGACCCAGGCTGCCTTGTTCTTGCTCACCAGAAGGGCGGCGCGGCCGGAGATCTCGAGTCCGCGCTGGATCTTGATCATGCGGCGGATGTAGGCGGCGTCGGACGCTCCGCGCTTGGCGAGGATATCGTCCTTGATGGCGTCGAGTTCGCGGCCCATCTCGGCGATCTGCGCGTCGGAGAGGTGCGCCGCGGCCGGCGGCCGGACCGTCGGGCTGCCGGACTCGGCGAGGGCGCCGGGCCGCGTCTTCACGGCAGCGGGCGCCGTCGAAGAACTCGTGTCATCAGCGGAAACATCAGGCTTGTCGGAAATAATCGTCATGCGGGTACTCCTCAGAGGTCGAGGTTAACAGGTCCGGCGGCTGCCGAAACACACGTCTGGATTAGTTGGCCGGGCTCGCCATGGACTTCGTCCGTGCGCAGGTCACGAACCTGGCCGGCGCGGAGGGGGATGAGGCAGCTGTGGCAGATGCCCATGCGGCAACCGCTGGGCATCAGGACGCCGGCATCCTCGCCGACGTCGAGCAGGGGCGTATCGCCGTCGGCCTCGACCTCGCGGTCCGAGGCCTCGAAGGTGACCAGTCCGCCGTCGTGCCCGTCGCCGCCGGCCAGCTTGGTGCTGAAGCGCTCGATGGTCAGGGTGGCGACGCCGTCGTCAGTTGCGGAGGTCCCGGCTGCCCAGAGCACCTCGGCGTCGTCGAGGAAACCTTCGGGTCCGCAGGCGTAGGCAGCGCGCTCGCGCCAGTCGGGGCAAAGCTGGTCCAGTTCGGCGGCCGATGTGAAGTCCAGCCGCCCGCGTTCACCGGTGAACCAGTTGGTGACCTTGAAGTTGGGGAACTGGTCTGCAAGTTCGGCGAGTTCCTCGCGGAAAATGGCGTCCGCCGGGGTCCGGGCGCTGTGGATGAGAACGACGTCGGAATCCGGTCGGTGCGGAACCAGGGTGCGGATCATCGACATAACCGGGGTGATTCCGCTGCCGGCGGTGAGCATCAGCAGCGGCCGCGGATGTTCCGGCAGGACGAAGTCGCCCTGCGGGGGCGCCAGGAAAAGTACGTCGCCGGACTTGGTGCTGCGCACCAGTGTGCCGGAGACCGCGCCCATGTCGGTGACGGTGATGGCCGGGTCCTTGCCGGCAGGGGCGCTGAGCGAATATGACCGCCAGTGACGGACGCCGTCGAGCTCGACGCCGATACGGGCCCACTGGCCGGCAAGGTGTGCCTGCCAGCCGCGGCCGGGACGGAAGAATATGGTGGCGGAATCGGCCGTTTCTGGAACCACCCGGGTGACCACGCCGCGCAACTGGCGGGCGGAGAACACGGGGTTGAACAGCGACAGAATATCTTCTGGAGCTAGGGGGGTGGTCAGTAGAGATGCGGCGCGCGCCAGCTTACGGAGCCGGATCATGCTTCCATCTTATGTCAGATAGGGTCATAGTTCTTCACTCTGGGCATACGATCGAGTTCAGGAAACTATCTTCCCGCAACAACTTTACGGAATGTGCCTCATGAACGCTTCCCCGACCGGCCTGCCCGAAACACCCGCCATCGACCCCCCGTGGCTGGCGCTGCCGCGCGAGGTCAGCGACATGCTCCGGCCGATGATGCCGGGCATTGTCGAGGCCATCATCGACGCCGTGCCGCAGCTGGTGCCCGCCTATGCCCGGCCCATCGAGGGGCGGTTCGGCCGGGGGCTGCGGCGGGGTGTCGCGGCCGCTCTTGACCGCTTCTTGCAGCTTCCGGGGACCACGCTGCCGGCCCTGTCGGAGGAGAGCCGTCAGCTGGTGGCGGGACTGGGCAGTGGCGAATTCCGGCAGGGCCGGAGCATGGATGCCCTGCTCAGCGCCTACCGTATGGGTGCCCGCGTGACGTTCCGTGAGATGTCGAGGGTCTCCGTTGAGCACCATCTGGGCCAGAGCGTGGTGGTCGATCTGGGCGAATCGATTCTTGCCTACATCGATGAACTATCGGCGGTCAGCGCCGAGGCGTATGCCTTTGAGCAGTCCGAACGGGCCGGCGCGGTGGACCGGCGCCGAACCGAACTGTTGGACCTGCTGCTGCTGGGACAGGCTGACGAGGCGGCCCTGCGCCAGATGGCCGCCATGGCGGACTGGTCCCTGCCGCCCCGGATGATCGTGGTGACGCTGCCGGTGGACCGGTCGGCCGGGCTGCGCCTGCGGCTAGGACCCGGGACGCTCGTGATCGAACGCGAGACCGACGCCGTCGCCCTGGTTCCGGCACGGAAGTCAGAGTCCGCACGGGGGGACCTTGACAAGGCGCTGCGCGGCCGCGGGGCTGCCGTGGGGCCGGCCGGCGGCTGGGAGAAAGTCCCGGACTCGCTCCGCCTGGCAGTGCGGGCGGCCTCCGTGCTGCCGCCCCGGGACGGTCCGGAGGATCCGCCGATCTGGGCGGACGAGCACCTGGCCGAGGTGATCCTCGGCGCGGAGCCGTCCGCCATCGCCGAGCTGGCCAACCGTTGGTTGGCACCGCTGGAAGGACTGCGCCCGGCCCAGCGCGAACGGCTGGCCGTGACACTGCTGTCCTGGCTTCGGCACTGGGGCCAGCGCGGCCCGGTGGCGGCCGAACTCGGAATTCATCCACAAACCGTCGGCTACCGCGCGGCCCAGCTGCGTGAGCTGTTCGGCGACACTCTGGAGGACCCTAAGGCGCGCTTCGAGCTGGAACTCGCCCTCCACTCCGGATGGCGTTAGGCCAGCGCCGGCATTTGGCACAGCAGGCGTCGGGCCGTGTCAGCGGGTGATCGCTTCCCTGCTCTGGAGCCGCAACTCAAGATCGTTCATGACGATCGCGGCCAGGTCTTCGAGCGTCCGGGTGTCCTCGGCGGTAAACTGGCGCGGTTCCCGGTCCAGGATGCAGAAGGTGCCCAAGTTGTAGCCATCCGGGGTGCGCAGCGGAACTCCGGCGTAGAACTGCAGGCCGAACTCGCCCGCCACGAGCGGGTTGGCCAGCGCGCGCGGATCGGTGGCCGCACTTTCAATCACCCAAGTGTCGTCCTGCAGGATCGCGGAGGCGCAGAGTCCCGGATCCCGGCCGATCTCGGTCACGTCCGTGCCGTGGTGTGCCTTGAACCAGATCCGGTCGTGGTCCACGACGCTCACGATCGCGACAGGCACGGAGAACAAGCGTGCCGCGAGACCTGCGATCCGGTCAAAGGCTCCATCGGCGGGCGTATCGAGGATCCGGTATCGCTCGACGGCGCGCATGCGGCCTTCCTCGTCGGACGCTGACGAAACGTTGGCGAGGCGGTGGCGGGCCGCTCCGTTGACCACTTCCTGGTGCAGGGCCAGCGAGACCTCGCGGGCGGCGGGCCGCCCGGCCGGGTCCCGGGCCAGCATGGAGGACAAAAGCGAGACCCACATGGGCGCAAGTCCCTCCGGGATGTGCGGATCCTGGAGCAACCGGGCGACGGCGGACTGGACGGGCGCTCCCGGGTAGGCCATCTTCCCGGTCAGGCCCTCGAGCAGCACAAGGCCCAGGGAGTACACGTCGCTGAGTGGACCGGCGGCTTCACCGGCGGCCTGCTCAGGGCTCAGATAGGCAGGGGTGCCGGACGTGCCGCCCCCCTCCGCCGGACTCTTGTCCATCATGATGGCGACGCCGAAGTCGGTGAGCTTGGCCCGCGGCCGGCGGTCCTCGTTGCTGTAGTCCACCAGCAGGATGTTCGCCGGCTTCACGTCACGGTGGACGATGCCGTGGTGGTGAATGTAGGCGAGGCCGTCCGCCAGGTCATGGCCGATCAGCGCCATGTGCGCCGCGGAGAGCGGTCCCTGGGCAGTCCGGTGGCGGAGGTCCGGTCCGCGGACCAGTTCCATCACGAGGTAGCTCAGGCGCGCGGACGGGTCGCTCAGGTCGGAGCCGGCGTCAAAGAGCGTCACGAGGGCGTGGTGGCCCATTCCGGCGAGGATCCGCACTTCCTGGCCCTGCCGGCGGGTGTGCTCAAGGTCGTCACCGTCATTGCGGAAGAGTTTGACTGCCACCTCGCGCTGAAGGAGTTCATCGAACGCGCGGTAAACGGTCGATTGACTTCCCCTGCCGATGGGGTCTTCAATCCGGTAGCGCCCGCTCAGCAGGAATCCGGGTTCCATGCTCCGTTTCAGGGTGGCCGGTTTTGCGGCGGCCCGTCTCGACATGGCCCGTTTTAGCGTGGCCCGTCTCCTAGTTGAATCAGTCAAGAAGTGTTCTTGCTTTCCTTGAGTGCGGCGCCCGCAGAATTAGCAAGGTTACTTATGATAACCCGATTTCGCCCGCCAGGAAGCCCCGCAGCACTTTTTCCTGAATGTTGCCCCGGAGGGCGTCGGCCGCTACTTGGCGGGGTTGTGCGTACCGATCGGCAGCAGCGTCAAATCCGGGTGGTTCTTCTCGATCCGGCGCAGCGCCCAGACGTCGTTGAACAGCGCCAGGTATTCGCCGTCGGACCGCAATAACACCTCGGCGCCGGGCACATTGGCCAGCGCCGGCATGGCGTCCGCCGTCGAGATCCGGGCGATGGAGTACGGCAACCGTTCAAGCCGCATCGGCGCACTGAAATCGTGCGCCATGCGGTCCTCGACAACCTCGAACTGCATGGGACCGACGGCGGCCAGGACGGGTGCCTGGTCGCCGCGGATGTCCGAGCGGAGCACCTGGATGACGCCCTCATGCTCGAGCTGTTCGATGCCGCGGCGGAACTGCTTAAAACGGCTGGGGTCCTTGGAGCGCGCCACCTGGAAGTGTTCCGGAGCGAACAGCGGGATCGCGGGGAACTCCACCGGCCGCTCCAGGAACAGGCTGTCGCCGACCCGCAGCGAGGAGGCGTTGACCAGGCCCACGACGTCGCCGGGGAAGGCCTCGTCGATGACCTCGCGTTCGCGGCCGAAGACCTGCTGGGCGTATTTGGTGGCGAAGGACTTTCCGGTCCGGCCCTGGGTCACCACCATGCCGCGCTCAAACATGCCCGAGCAGACGCGGATGAAGGCGACGTGGTCGCGGTGGGCCTTGTTCATGCCGGCCTGGACCTTGAAGACAAACCCGGCGAAGGGCGCATCGACGGGCCGCAGGGCACCGTCGACGTCGGGCCGGGGGGCCGCGGGCGGCGCGAAGTCCACGAGGGCGTCGAGGATTTCCTTCACGCCGAAGTTCAGTGCGGCGGAGCTGAAAAGGATCGGGGTCGCCTTGCCGGCGTGGAACGCCCCGACGTCGAACTGGAGGTTGGATTCGACAACCAGCCCTGCCTCGTCGACGGCGTTGGACCAGTCCTCACCCTGGCTGGCAGCGGCCTCCTCCGGTGTGAAGTACTCGGTGAGGGCGATTTTGGCGCCGGCGTTGTTGCGTTTGAACTGGGCGAAACGGTCATTGCGGAGATCCCAGACGCCGCGGAAGTCACCGGAGATGCCCACAGCCCAGGTCAGCGGCATCGGGAGGAGGCCGGTGCGCTCGGTGATCTCGTCCATGAGGGCAAGGGCATCCAGGCCCGGCCGGTCCCACTTGTTGATCACCGTGATGATGGGGAGGTTGCGCTGCTTGCAGACCTCGAAGAGCTTCATGGTTTGGGTTTCCAGGCCTTTGGCGGCATCGACCAGCATCACGGCGCAATCCACGGCGGCCAGCACACGGTAGGTGTCCTCGGAGAAGTCGGCGTGGCCGGGGGTGTCCAGCAGGTTGATGACGGTGTCCCGGTAGGCGAACTGCAGGGCGGCCGAGCTGATCGAGATGCCGCGGTCCTTTTCCATCTGCATCCAGTCCGAGACCGTCTCCTTGCGGTTGGCCTTGCCGCTGGAGGCGCCGGCGGTGCCGATCACCTTCGCGTGCAGCGCGAGCGCTTCGGTCAGCGTCGACTTGCCGGCGTCGGGGTGGGAGATGACCGCAAAAGTCCGACGCCGGGCAGCCTGCTTGTGAATCTCCTGCACTCGGGCGGGGCTAAGGACTTCTTGAGACACGGTGCTACTTTCGCTGCGGCTTTTGATGGTGGCGGGACGGGACTGCGCGAGTCCGGGTGGCCCGGTGGGATCGCGGGAGTTCTGCTGTGGGTCTGGGAGGGCGCTGCGCCGGGAGCCGACGGTACGCCCAAGGCCTCAAGTTTATCGCAGGCCGCACCGCCCCCGTGAAGTGCGCACCATACCTGGACAAGGTGCGCTGGGCGACGGGTCGGCAACGGGAAAGCCACGGCACCAAAATGGCTCCAGCGACGGCCGCCGCCGGAGCCATTTTGAAGGCACCCCTGAGCGCGCCGCTATGGGCCACTTTAGGGCTTGTCTGTGCGGAAGTTGGCCCGCTTTACCTCTACTATGGTGGGAGCGGGGAATCGAGTACTTTTGATCCTGCCGGGAAACCCTGGAGACCGCGCACCTGCAGGCTGGATCCTGCACCTTTGAAGGGAAAATCTATGGCTCGGAGCCCTGAAGATTCACTCAAGGCGACTCTGGGCAGAGTGGCTCCGGGCACTGCCCTCCGCGACGGCCTGGAGCGCATCCTCCGCGGACGGACCGGTGCCCTGATCGTGCTGGGCATCGACAGGACCATCGAATCCATCTGTTCGGGCGGCTTCGACATCGGCATCGACTTCTCCCCCACCCGGCTCCGGGAACTGGCGAAAATGGACGGCGCCATCATCTGCGACAAGGATGCCAGCAACATCCTGCGCGCCGCCGTCCAGCTGGTCCCCGACTCCAGCATCGAGACCCAGGAATCAGGCACCCGGCACCGGACCGCGGAGCGAGTTGCCATCCAGACCGGCGTCCCGGTCATCTCGGTCAGCCAGTCGATGCAGATCATCGCGCTGTATGTGAATGGCCTTCGGCACGTGCTGGAGGGCTCGGAGAAGGTCCTGGCCCGCGCCAATCAGGCCCTGGCAACCCTGGAACGCTACCGGTCACGCCTGGATCAGGTGACCAGCTCACTCTCCGCGCTGGAAATCGAGGCCATGGTGACGGTCCGGGATGTGGCTGTGACCCTGCAGCGCCAGGAAATGGTGCGCCGGATTTCCGAAGAGATTTCCCAGTATGTCCTGGAGCTCGGTGAAGACGGCCGCCTGCTGTCCTTGCAGCTGGACGAGCTGACCGTGGGCCGCGGCCCCGGCAGCGACGTGATCATCCGCGACTACTCCGGCCCGGACACGTCCGCCGAGGACATCGAAAATGCCGTCAAGGAGCTGGTGAGCCTGGGCCCCACCGAGCTGATCGATCTGGGCAAGATCGCCGGGATTGTCGGCTTCGCGGGCGGCGAGGCGAACCTCGACGCCGTCGTCCAGCCGCGCGGTTACCGCCTGCTTTCGGGGCTGAAGGCAGTGCCGAAGGCCGTCGCCGACCGCCTGGTGGACCACTTCGGCGGGCTGCAGTTCCTCATGGCGGCCTCGATCGATGACCTCATGACCGTGGACGGCATCGGCGACCAGCGCGCCCGCACCGTCCGCGAGGGCCTGAGCCGCATGGCTGAGGCCAGCCTGCTGGACCGGTTCCTCTAAAACCCCCCGGCGATTGCTCCGTATCTGCCCTTTTGAGCCCTCAAGACGGCAGATACGGAGCAGTCGACGAGGATTAGTTGAGCTGGAACACGGCCCTGGGGGAATTCTTGTCCGCGAGCCGGGCGGTGAAGACGTAGTACGCACCGCCGGCTCCGGGCTGGGCTGCGATCGCCGCGCAGCCCTGGACCGTGCGGTTGCGCTGCCAGGGGAAGTTCGCCGTCTCGCTCTGGCCCGGCGCGATGGTCTTCACGAGGTCCGTGGCGTCCGACTGGCAGTCCGTGGAGGAGAAGATCCGGTCGGAGCCGCTGGTGATGATGTACTCCATCTGCGAGGAGCCGAGATTGATCTCACACGGCACCTTGTTGCCGTTCGTCACCTTGAGCGTGAGCAGCGGATTCTCGCCGGACGCGTATGCAGGCTTGTCTGTTGCGGCCGTGACGGTTACGAGGTTCTGATCGCAGCCGGTCCCCGCCGAAGGAGCGGAAGGCGAAGCGGAGGAGGAAGCAGCGGGCCCCTCCGGGCCTCCCGGCTGAGCCGACGGAGCCGGCTGACCCGACGGAGCCGCGCCGGCCGGGGAGGGCTGTCCGGCGTTGACAACGCCGGCTACGGCTGCGAAGCCCCCGATGACGATTGCAATAACCAGCAGGAGCGCGGCACCCACGAACAGCCGGCGGCGCCGGAAGACAGGATTCAGCGGTTTCCCCGCAGGCTTCCCGGCAGGTTTCCCCGCCGGTTTCCCCAGCGGTTTCCCGGCAGGCTTCCCCGCCGGTTTCCCCGCAGGCTTCAGCCCGGTTCTCCGCGGCGGCGTCCGTGTGGACTGCCCGTCGACGGAAACCTTCGGCCGAGAACCGTGACTTCCTGAATCGCCTTGCCTTCCCATCCTCCTAGGCTAGAGAACCGCGCCGCGTATGCGGGCCTCCCACGCCGCGGGCGGACTGTGGCCCTCATCTATTACGCTTACTTGCATCAAAGCTCAAGCCGAATCCCCCGCCGTCCGCGCTGCCAACCCGGGAAGCGCTCCCGCAGCCGCTCCCGGAAACGCTCCCGCGGGCCCTGCCGCGGGCATCCCTCCCAGCGCTACCGACGGCGGTCGCCCCAGCGATCCCGACGGCGCCGCGCTGAGCGGCCTTCAAGCGGCTCTGGACTCGTGGTTCGAATCGAACGCACGGCAGCTGCCCTGGCGTGCTCCGGACCGCACACCCTGGGGTGTGCTGGTCAGCGAGGTTATGCTCCAGCAGACACCGGTGGTGCGCGTCCTGCCGGTCTGGGAGGAATGGCTGCGGCGCTGGCCCGGGCCGGCCGATCTGGCCCGGGAACCCGCGGGGGAGGCTGTCCGTTCCTGGGGCCGGCTGGGCTATCCGCGGCGGGCCCTGCGGCTGCACGCGGCCGCCGTCGCGATCGGGGCCAGCCACGGCGGAAATGTCCCGGACACCTATCCGGAACTGCTGGAGCTGCCCGGGGTGGGCAGCTACACGGCGGCGGCCGTCGCCGCCTTCGCCTTCGGCAGGCGCGAAACGGTGGTGGACACCAATATCCGCCGCGTCCACGCCCGGCTGCTTTCCGGTTCCGCGCTTCCCGCCCAGGCGCTGACCGCCGCTGAGATGCGGCTGGCCGCAAAGATGCTGCCGTCCGACACCGGTGCCTCCGTCCGCTGGAACGCGTCCGTCATGGAACTCGGCGCGCTCGTGTGCACGGCGCGGTCACCGAAGTGCGGAAAATGCCCGGTCCGTAGCTCCTGCGCCTGGCTGGCTGCCGGTGAGCCGCCGCCCACGTACACCCCAAGAGGACAGTCGTGGCATGGAACGGACCGTCAGGTGCGGGGCGCGGTAATGGCGGTGCTCCGCGTCGCCGAGGCCCCCGTCGCGCCGGAGCTGTTCCAGCGGGCCCCGGCGGATCTTGGCTTTGAACCGCTTGGGATCAGCATTCCGCTGGCCGCCCTGCACCGGCTCGATCCGGCTCCTGAACAGCTCGAACGAGCGCTGGCCGGCCTGCTCAGCGACGGTCTGGCAGAGCTCCATCCCGGCGGCTTCCGGCTCCCCGCCTGAGCATCGTGGCCGCGCAACCGCGGAGCACTGGCTGGGCGCGCCTGCCGGAACTACCCTGAAGCATGCGCAAATTCGTGGCGATCGCGGCTCTGGCCTGTACCGCGCTGCTGGCGGCCGGATGCCAGCCGGAAACCGCCTGCCCGGCGATCGCCCAGGCGCAGGTGGTCGCGCTGACCGTGGCCCGGGACTACGCCGCCTCCGTCAGGGCCGTCCAGCTGAAAGCGTGCCAGGCAGGCCGCTGCACCGAGGCTGAACTGGAGCTATTCCCCGGCACCACCACTGTGGACCAGGGCTGCGAGCCCGGCCCCTACGGCGGCGACCGCCCCTGTTCGGCAACTTCTTCGCCGGACGGTACCCTCACCGGGATGCTGATGTTTGAGCCGCTGGGAGACTCGCCCATGGAGGTGACCTCCAGCGGGACCGACGCCAACGGCCTTCCCCTGCCGGTCCGGACCCTGACGTTCACCCCTCGGGTGGCCTACCCCTTCGGCGGGCAATGCGGCCGGTTCATCACCGCCGGCGTCGTGCTCGACGCCGGCGGCCTCCGGCAGGCGCCGTAGCCGCCCCCCTCCGATCCTATGGTTCCCCGAAGCCGGCCGTGAACAGCCCGCCCAGATAGTCCACGGCTTTCCTGGCGTCCGGGCCGCTGGCCTCGACGTGCAGCACCGCACCCTTGGCGGCACCAAGCATCATGAGTTCCGTCATGGAGGCGCCGTCTGCGCCGTTGATCGTCACATCAGCGTCCATGCCGGACAGTCCGCCGGCGATTTTCGCCGCGGGGCGTGCGTGCATGCCGGTTTGGTTGATGAGCTCGAAATCGCCCATGGCGTCCGGCGGCTGCTGGTGTTCGTGGTCGGGAACCGCCGGGTGGGCCGGCGGCTGGTAGACGGCCTCGGCGGCATCCTTCACCGCGTCGGCGCCGGCTCCGGCCTGGGCGGCCACGGCGGCGGCGACTAGCCCCTCCACGAGCGGAGCGTCGGCCAGCAGCACGGAGGCGGGGTCGGCAAGGAATTCCACCGCCGCTTCGGCCGTCATCACGGCCGAGCCCAGATCCGTGAGCACAACAATGCCGTCAGGGCCCGCAGCCTGCTCCAGCGCCGCCATCACCCGTTCAAGGCTGGTGCCGATCCTGCCGTCGTCGGTGCCTCCGGCGGGCAGGATCACTACGTCCGGCGCCATTTGCGCGGCAAGTTCGACGGCGCCGTCGGCGATCTTTGCGCTGTGTGAGACGACGACGAGCCGTACGGTCATTCGGCTGCCCCGGCAGCGGCACGCAGGATCAGGGCACTGGAAACGGCGCCCGGGTCCCGGTGGCCGATGCTGCGCTCCCCCAGATAGCTGGCGCGCCCTTTGCGGGCAAGCATTGGATCGGTGGACACGGCGCCGGCTTCGGCCGCCTCCGCGGCCGCCACCAGGACCTTGCGGACGTCACCGTTGGCGGCTGCCGCAGCGGCTGCCTCGATCGCCGGGGTCCAGGCGTCCACCATGGTCTTGTCACCGGGCTCGGCCTTCCCCCGGGCCACGATGCCGTCGCGTGCGGCCTGCAGTGCCGCCGCCAGAGTCGCGGCGTCGACGTCGGCAGTGTCCCCCAGCGCCGTTGAAGCCCGAAGGAACGCCGTGCCGTAGAGCGGGCCGGCGGCTCCCCCCACCTTGGACATCAGGGTCATGGCCGTCAGCTTCAGCGCCGCCCCGGGGGTTTCCGGAGGAGATTCGGCAAGTTTGTCCAGCACCGCCCGGAAGCCCCGGTCCATGTTCTCGCCATGGTCCGAGTCCCCGATTGGCCGGTCCAGTTCAATGAGCTCGACCCTGTGCTCGGACATGGCCTGCGCACAGAGAGTAAGCCACCGTACCGCCCAGCCGGCGTCCAGACCCACGGTCAGACGCCCCAACGGAGTGCCGGAGTGTGGACCGGGGCGTCCCAGAGGCCCGTCATTTCGTCGTCCAGGCGCAGGACGGTGATGGAACAGCCCTGCATTTCCAGGGCGGTGATGTAGTTGCCCACCAGCGAGCGCGCCACGGTGATGCCCTGCTCGGCCAGTTTCTGCGCAGCCCGGCGGTAGACGATATACAACTCGCTCTGCGGGGTGCCGCCCATCCCGTTCACGAACAGGAGCACCTTGTCACCGGAGGTCAGGCCGAGGTCGCTGACCACGGGCTCCAGCAGCCGGTCCGTGATCCCGTCGGCATTTTCCATCGGGATCTTGTGCCGCCCCGGCTCGCCGTGGATGCCGATGCCGATCTCGATCTCATTTTCTTCAAGCTCAAAGCTGGGCACCCCGGCATGCGGGACGGTGCAGGCGGCCAGCGCCACACCCATGCTGCGGACATTCTGGTTGACGCGGTCACCGATGGCTACGACGGCGTCGAGGTTGTCGCCGCGCTCGGCGGCCGCGCCGGCGATCTTCTCCACCAGCACCGTGCCGCCCACACCTCGCCGCCCGGCGGTGTACAGCGAGTCCTCCACTGCGACGTCGTCGTTGACCAGGACCGTACGGACCTCAACGCCTTCGGCCTGCGCCAGCTCGGCTGCGGTCTCGAAGTTGAGCACGTCGCCCGTGTAGTTCTTGACGATATGGACGACGCCGGCGCCCGAGTTCACGGCAAGCGTGGCCGGAAGGATCTGGTCCGGGGTGGGCGAGGTGAACACGGCACCCGGGACTGCGGCGTCGAGCATGCCCATTCCGACATATCCGCCGTGCAGCGGTTCGTGCCCGCTGCCGCCGCCGGAGACCAGCCCTACCTTTCCTGCCACCGGCGCGTCTTTGCGCACGATGTACTTCGGGTCCGCGAAGACGGTCACGAGATCGGCATGGGCGAGCCCGAAGCCCTCCACTGACTCGTCGACTACGGCGCGGGGATCATTGATGAGTTTCTTCATGGCTGTGCTCCCTGGATGGTGTCCTGGCTGCTTGCTTAGACCCTACTACCGGGGCCCTGCCAGCGAAAGGCTCCGGATCCGCGCCTACGGGTCCTCGGCGCGGCCGGGCGGCGCGGCCCTGAACTGATCTGTGCTGACGGCGGGTGTCAGGAACGTCGGCCTGCCCGCACCGGGAAGTCCGGCCAGGCGTCTGCCCCCAGCCACGAAAACGGCGGCACCGAGGCCCCGGCCCTGCGTTGGTGCGCCGCGAGCTCCCCCGGCCCGGCCGGCGCGGCAGGTTCCCCGGCCTCCCCAGGCTCCTCGGCCTCCCCCGACATCGCAGGCTCCCCCGACTTCACCGGCTCGGCGGGCCCGGCCACTCCCCCAGGCTCCGCGGCTCCCCCAGCAATGGTCATTTGGAATGCGCAAAAATCCGGAAAAACCTCGTTATGGTGCAATGTCGTGCCTCCGAAAGTACCGACCCACCCCCTGGGCCGGGACCAGTTTATCCATCAAGTAGAAGGAAAGGGAGACGACACTTCGGCCGGCTGCCAGGCGGCACTCGGCCGCCGGCACGCCCGGGTCCGTCGGCGACTTCTAGAGGGCCTTGATCATCCGGGTGTTGCCGAGGGTATTCGGCTTCACCCGCGCGAGATCCAGAAATTCGGCGACGCCTTCGTCATGGGATCGCAGCAGTTCGGAATACACCACCGGGTCGACAGCGGACTGATCCGCCATCACGTCGAAGCCGTGCTTCCTGAAGAACTCCACCTCGAAGGTCAGGCAGAAAACGCGGGAAACCCCCAGGGCCCGCGCGTCCGCCAGGAGCCGCTCCACCAGCACATGCCCTACCCCCTTGCCGCGCCAGGCATCGGACGCCGTCAGGGTGCGCACCTCGGCAAGGTCCTCCCACATAACATGGAGCGCCCCGCAGCCGATCACCTCGCCGTCGGGCCCCTCTGCTATCCGGAACTCCTGCAGGCTCTCGTAGTAGGCCACGGTCTCCTTGGCCATGAGGATCCGCCGGTCTGCCAGCGGCGCCACCAGCGCCTTGATGGCTGCGACGTCGCCCGTGCGGGCAGGGCGGATGCGGATCGTCTCGGTCACAGCCCAATCCTAGGCGCGCCGATGGCGAAAGCCACCCATCGCCCGTCGTCACGGTGCCGCGTGGCCCGGGCCACCCGAGCCGGAGGTAAAGCTAAAGCCCCAGTTCGGCCGGCACGGGAAGGTCCTTGGCGAGGAGGTTCCTGGCGAGGAAGTGCTCGACTACGCCGTACCAGATTTTGGTGTGCTGCGGCTGCAGGATCCAGTGGTTCTCGTCCGGGAAGTAGAGGAAGCGGTGGTCGGTGTCGCCGTTCTCGTCGGCCGCGAGTTGCGACTTGGCGAGGAGTTCGTACCAGAGGCGCAGGCCCTCGCCGATGGGGACGCGGTAGTCCTTGTCGCCGTGGATGACCAGCATGGGGGTGCTGATGTTCTCCACGTGCAGATGCGGGGAGTTCGCCAGCGCCATTTCGGCCGTCATTTCCTTGAGCCAGTACTGCGCGGCGTCGGTGGTGGGGCCGAACTGGTCCAGAGCCCAGAGGCTGGCGTGCGTGACGATCGCCTTGAACCGGTCCGTGTGGCCGGCCACCCAGTTGGCCATGTAGCCGCCAAAGGAGCCGCCCATCGCCGCGGTGCGGCTCTCGTCAATGTCAGGCCGTTGGACCACGGCATCGGTGATGGCCATCAGATCGTTGAACGGAGCCTTGCCCCATTCGCCCCAGCCGCGCTGGATGTGGTGCTGGCCGTAGCCGGTGGACAGTGCCGGGTCAGGCAGGAGCACGGCGTAGCCGCGTGCCACAAGCAGCCACGGGTTCCAGCGCCAGGTCCAGGCGTTCCAGGATCCGAGCGGGCCGCCGTGGATCCAGAGCAGCAGCGGGGCCGGGTTCCCGGCGGAGGCGCCGTCGGGGAGCGCCAGGAACGCCGGTACCCGGGCGCCATCGGCCGCCGTCGTCTCCACCCGCTCAAGCGAGCCCTTGTAGCGCGGGCGTTCAGCGGGGGCCGGGAGCCGGGCGACGTCGCCGCTGGCGAGGTCGATCCGCACCGCCTCAGCGGGGAAATCGTAGGAACTGCGTAACGCAAAGGCGCTCCCGCCGTCCGGCGAGATGACGACGTCGGAATAGGCTGCAGTGTCGGCGGTCAGCCGGGTGACGTGGCCGTTCTCACTGCCGGAGACGCCGATGCGGAACACCGGTGAGGCGCCGTCGTCGTCGGCCGTCGCGAGGATCGCGGAGCCGTCCGGCAGCCAGGCGGCGGGGCGGGGCCAGCGGTCCCAGTCGTGGGCCAGCGGCGTCAGGGCGCCTTCCGCTGCTGCCTCGGACACATCGAACAGGTGCAGCTTGACCTGCGGGGCAGCAAGCGGAGTGGTGTCGCTCTCGCTGAGCACAACGAGGGTGCGGTTGTCCGGGCTGACCGGCCCCGGGAAGTAGCTCAGGCCTTCGGTTTCCAGCAGGACCTTGCGGGTGCCGGTGGCGACGTCGATCGCGAGCAGGACGGACCGCGAGTTGGCGTTGGCGAGCGGCTTGTTGAAGCTGCTGTAGATGGTCTTCCCGTCGGGGCTGACCACGGGATCCGTGTCCCGGAGCCCGCTGCCGGCGCCGGGAGTCAGGTTGCGGAGCCTGAGCGGCGCTGTGGCGTCAACCGTGCCCGGCCTGCCCGGCTCCTGCACCCCGCCCGGTTCGACGGCGAACAGCCGCGGCTGTGCGGGTCCGAGGTCAGCGTCCCAGTAGCGCACGGGATAGCCGCTGTGCAGGATGGCGGTGACCTTGTGCTCCGTCCGGGCCTTGCGGCGTTCCCCGTCGTTGGCCTCATCGGTGGAACCGGCCAGCACGGAGGCAGCAACGAACAGGGCATCGGCATCTTTGGCGGCCAGGACCGCGCTGACGCCGCCGCCGCGTGAGAGCACCACCCGCGCCTCCCCTCCGCCGGCGGGGAGCATCCACAGGGCGTTGACCGGGTCGGCCTCGGGGCTCTCCGGATCCGGACGGGCGGAGGTGAAGTAGAGATCACCGCTGGCGGCGAAGACGGCCCCGGCCTCACCCTTCGCACTGCGGGTGATCCTGCGGGCCTGTTGGAGCCCTTCAGGATCCAGCTCCCACAGGGCTGTTCCATAGTCGGCTCCGTTGGCATTGAGGGTGGCCACGGTGGTGATCAGGCGCCCGCCGTCGGGGCTCAACGCCAGGCCGCTCACCCTCGGGATGGCCAGGTAGTGGTCCAGATCGTGGAAGGTCGTCTCGGGTTTTTCGCTCAGGGTCTCTGAATCGATGGAAGTCATGCACCGATTCAACACCCCCTATGACCCCGATCACACCACGTTCACTAAGAGTGAAACACTACTTTCAGACTCCAACGGCGGAGCAGGGCTCCGGGAAGTGATTCGGCCGGACGCGCAGACAGAAAGGCCCCGCCCGCTCCTTTGCAGGAGTGGACGGGGCCTTTGAGCTAGTACCTAGACGCTGGGCGCGATCTCCGGGATGACCGGCTTGGAAGTGCCGGCGAAGGTGAACTTGGCGTCGTCTCCTTCGCCGTCCACACCCACCACCACGATGTCGCCGGCGTTGAGCTCGCCGAAGAGGATCCGCTCGGAGAGCTGGTCCTCGATCTCGCGCTGGATGGTGCGGCGCAGCGGCCGGGCACCCATGGCGGGATCGTAGCCGCGGGTTGCCAGCAGCACCTTGGCCGCGGACGTGAGCTCGATGCCCATGTCCTTGTCCTTCAGCCGCTTCTCCAGCCGGCCAACGAACATGTCAACGATCTCGATGATTTCGTCCTGGGTCAGCTGCGGGAAGACCACAACGTCGTCAACACGGTTCAGGAACTCGGGGCGGAAGTGCTGCTTGAGCTCCTCCGTGACGCGGGCGCGCATCCGGTTGTAGCCGGTCTGCGTGTCCGTACCGGACTGGAAGCCGGTGGCCACACTCTTGGAGATGTCCCGGGTGCCGAGGTTCGTGGTCATGATGATCACGGTGTTCTTGAAGTCAACCACGCGGCCCTGGGAGTCGGTCAGCCGGCCGTCTTCCAGAATCTGCAGCAGCGAGTTGAAGAGATCGGCGTGTGCCTTCTCCACTTCGTCGAACAGGACCACGGAGAACGGACGACGGCGGACCTTCTCGGTCAGCTGTCCGCCTTCCTCGTAGCCCACGTAGCCCGGAGGGGCGCCGAAGAGGCGGGACACTGTGTGCTTCTCCGAGTACTCGGACATGTCCAGGGTGATCAGCGCGTCTTCATCGCCGAACAGGAACTCGGCAAGGGCCTTGGCCAGTTCGGTCTTGCCGACGCCCGTGGGGCCGGCGAAGATGAAGGAGCCGCCCGGCCGCTTCGGGTCCTTGAGGCCTGCACGGGTGCGGCGGATCGCCTGGGACAGGGACTTGATGGCCTCATCCTGGCCGACGACCCGCTTGTGCAGCTCGTCTTCCATCTTCAGCAGCCGCGAGGATTCTTCCTCCGTCAGCTTGAAGACCGGAATGCCGGTCGAGTTCGCGAGCACCTCCGCGATGAGATCCTCATCAACTTCGGAGATGTCATCCATGCCGCCGGTCTTCCACTGGCGTTCCTTCTCGGCCCGCTCGGCAATGAGCTTCTGCTCCTTGTCGCGCAGCGAGGCGGCACCCTCAAAGTCCTGCGCATCAATCGCGGATTCCTTCTCCAGCTTCATCGCGGCAATCTTCTCGTCCATGACCTTGAGCTCCGGCGGGGCTGTCATCCTGCGGATGCGCAGCCGGGCGCCGGCCTCATCGATCAGGTCAATCGCCTTGTCCGGCAGGAAACGGTCCGAGACGTAACGTTCGGACAGGCTCGCGGCCGCCGCGAGGGCGCCGTCGGTGATGGTGACGCGGTGGTGTGCCTCGTACCGGTCACGGAGTCCCTTGAGGATCTCGATCGTGTGCGCGACAGAGGGTTCCTTGACCTGGATCGGCTGGAAGCGGCGTTCCAGGGCGGCATCTTTCTCGATGTGCTTCCGGTACTCATCCAGCGTGGTGGCGCCGATGGTCTGGAGCTCCCCGCGGGCCAGCATGGGCTTCAGGATCGAGGCCGCATCGATGGCGCCTTCGGCTGCGCCGGCACCCACGAGGGTGTGGATTTCATCGATGAACAAGATGATGTCGCCGCGGGTGCGGATCTCTTTGAGGACCTTCTTGAGGCGCTCCTCGAAGTCGCCGCGGTAGCGGGAGCCGGCCACCAGGGACCCGAGGTCCAGGGTGTACAGCTGCTTGTCCTTGATGGTTTCCGGGACGTCGCCCCGGACGATCGCCTGGGCGAGGCCTTCGACGACGGCGGTCTTGCCGACGCCGGGCTCACCAATCAGCACCGGGTTGTTCTTGGTCCGGCGGGACAGGATCTGCATGACGCGTTCCATCTCGGATTCGCGGCCGATCACAGGGTCCAGCTTGTTTTCGCGGGCAGCCTGGGTCAGGTTGCGGCCGAACTGGTCCAGGACGACTGAACCGGCGGGGGTTCCTTCCGCCTGGCCCGGGCCAACGCCGGCGCCGGTGGTTTCCTTGCCCTGGTAACCCGAGAGCAGCTGGATCACCTGCTGGCGCACACGGTTGAGGTCCGCACCGAGCTTGACCAGCACCTGGGCGGCAACGCCCTCACCCTCGCGGATGAGGCCGAGCAGGATGTGCTCGGTGCCGATGTAGTTATGGCCGAGCTGCAGGGCCTCGCGCAGCGAAAGTTCCAGCACCTTCTTAGCTCGCGGCGTGAAGGGGATGTGGCCGGACGGGGCCTGCTGGCCCTGGCCGATGATCTCCTGTACCTGCTCCCGGACGCCGTCGAGCGAAATGCTCAAGGACTCAAGGGCTTTGGCGGCAACACCTTCACCTTCATGGATCAGACCCAAGAGGATGTGTTCGGTACCAATGTAATTGTGGTTCAGCATGCGTGCCTCTTCTTGGGCAAGCACAACTACGCGACGGGCACGGTCCGTAAATCGCTCAAACATTTTCGCCACACTCCTAGCTACGACGTACCTTGATGCTACGTGGCTGGCTTCCGGATTTGGGGCTTGTTCGCCACAGGGGAAACCGGGGCGCAACCCCCGCGTCACACGGCGACCCGACGGCGGATACCACGACGACCCGAAGGCTGCCCGCCTGCGGGGCCGGCGCGACCGCCCGGCGCTGCACGGGCGGCACTGCTTCACGGGCGGCACTGCTTCACGGGCGGCGCCCGGCGCTGATCCAGAATCCTGGGCGGGTCCTTGATATGGAGGTTCCCGGGCTCCGGCTCGACGCTCCTGCCCAGTTACTTCCACGCGCACCGGCCGGCGCCCACGGAATCCCGGGTCTGACAGGGGGTTTGACAGGGGTTCGACTGGGGTTCCGGAACCGAGCAACCGGGCTGGAACGTCGCCACTTGGGGCTCCTAAAAAAGGTATCGGGAGCAAGGACGCACGCAGCAACCCCGCCGCTGCGCATGTCCAGCGGCGGGGCTTCGTGGCTGCGGGCCGGCAGATCCTTCGGGACCTGGTGGTTTGCGGGGCGGCCGCATGCCACCGATTCGCCGCAGATGGCCGGGATGACAGTCTCATAGCGGCCATCTGTGGCGAATGGGCTAAATCGCCGGAATCAAGCCACTCCTCACGACGTCGCATCAACCCCGGCCAGCAGCCGGAAGCGGCCGGCGTCGGCACCCGCATCGGCGGCAACCGGCGGCACCGGCGGCAAAAGGCCGCCACCAACAAACGATGCCCCGACCCGAAGGCCAGGGCATCGTTGCTACAGCAGCGGCATCCGCCTAGGAATTCGCTTTCTGGTACGCTTCCTGAATTTCGGCCTGGATACGTCCCCGGCTGTTTACCGAGTAGCCATTGTCGCGGGCCCACTGACGGATCTGCGCGGAGTTCTGGTTGCGGCCGCTCATGACCTTGGTGCGCGTGGCACGGCCGCCGGAGGTCTTGCGTGCATGTGAAACAAAGCGCTCGACTGCAGAGCGGAGTTCCGCCGCATTATCCGACGACAGGTCAATTTCGTAGCTGACACCATCGACGCCGAACCGGACAGTCTCGTCCGCGGATCCCCCATCCAGGTCATCTACGAGGATGATTTTTACCTTCTGTGCCATTAAGGACTCTCTTTCCAATGAGGATGAGGATTTACAAAAGCAGGATGTATCTGCTGAAAGTATCCTCCGCTTTACGGCCGTGAGTCAAAGCGGTAAAAATTCTCCAAAGGAAATCCAAAGGATGGAATGGGCCGCTATTTGTTCGGGCCGCCGGAATGACCGTCTTCGCGAACGGTATCCGACTCCTGGGCCTTTCCCTCGGCTTCCGCCTGGGCGCGCGCTTCGGCCTGGCGCTCCGATTTGTCGGCATTGAAAATAGATTTCATCGCGAACCAGAAAATAAGGCCGACGACGACGGAGGGCAACAATACGGCGATGTACTCCATGCTCAGTTTCCTTCGGGCTTCAGGAGGGGGAATAGGATGGTCTCGCGGATGCCTGCGCCGGTGAAGAGCATCACCAGCCGGTCGATGCCCAGGCCGATTCCGCCCATGGGCGGCGCGCCGTATTCAAGTGCGCGGAGGAAGTCCTCGTCCAGCTGCATGGCCTCAACGTCGCCTGCGGCTGAGCGGCGGGACTGTTCGGTGAGCCGCTCGCGCTGGATCACCGGGTCGATCAGTTCTGAGAATGCCGTGCCACGCTCCATGCCGCCAATGATGAGGTCCCAGGCCTCGATCAGCCGGTCATCCTTGCGGTTCTGGCGGGCCAGCGGCTGCGCGGAGGGCGGGTAGTCGTAGACGAAGGTGGGGTTGAGCAGGGTCGGCTCGACGAGTTCACCGAAGAGCTCCACGACGAGCTTCTCGGCGTCCCAGTCGGCGTCGATCTTGACGTCGTGCTTTGCGGCGAGCGCCAGCAGCTCCGGGACGGTGGTGTCCAGGGTGACTTCCTGGCCGACGAACTCGGAGAGTCCCGGGTACACCGCCAGCCAGGCCCAGTCGCCGTCGAGGTTGATCTCGCCGGCTTCGGTCTGCAGCACCCGGCCCACCCCGGCGGCGCCGGCGGCGTCGAGGATGAGTTCCTTGATCCGGTCCGCCATCACGAACTGGTCGGCCCAGGCCTCGTAGCTCTCCAGCGTCGTGAATTCCGGGCTGTGGGTGGAGTCCACGCCTTCGTTGCGGAACACCCGGCCCATGTCGTAGACGCGGTCGATCCCGCCGACGACGGTGCGCTTAAGGTACAGCTCGGTGGCGATGCGCAGTGTCATCTTCTGGTCGAAGGCGTTCATATGCGTCTCGAACGGTCGGGCTGTGGCGCCGCCGTGGATCAGCTGCAGCATAGGGGTTTCGACCTCGACGTAGCCCTGGCGGTGCAGGGTTTCGCGGATCGAGCGGGTTATCGCGGCCCGAGTGTAAACCATTTCGCGGGCTTCGTCGCGGACGATGAGGTCCACGTAGCGCTGGCGGACGCGGGTTTCCTCATTGAGCTCGGCGTGCAGCACGGGAAGCGGGCGGAGCGCCTTGGACGCCATGGTCCAGGACCCGGCCAAAACAGAGAGCTCCCCGCGGCGGGAGGAGATGACCTCACCCTTGATGGAGACATGGTCACCCAGGTCCACGAGGGCCTTCCAGTCGGCGAGCGCTTCCTCGCCGATGTTGGCCAAGCTCAGCATGACCTGCAGCCGGATGGCCTTGCCGTCCATGCCGCCCTCCTGGAGGGTGGCGAAGCAAAGCTTGCCGGTGTTGCGGATGAAGACGATGCGGCCGGTCACACCGACGTCGTGTCCGGTAGTTTCGTCGGGCTGGAGGTGCGCGTACTTCTCCCGGATTTCAGCCAGTGAATGGGTGCGCTCAACTCCCACCGGATACGCCTCGATGCCGCGCTCAATCAGCTTGGCACGCTTCTCCATCCGGATGCGCGTCTGTTCGCTGGCGTCGTGGTGCTCGGCGGCGGTATTCGGGGCGGGGGTGTTTTGGGAAGTCACAATCCCCAAGTTTACCGGGAGATCAGGCCGCACGGGTCCTGCCCGCCCGGCACCCGCCCGGGGCATGGTGCACAAAAGCGGCAGCCCGGCGCCGTCGTCGTGCCCGGACCGGGGCGGGCTGGCGGGCGCCAGCCGTAGAATCGGTGGGCGACCCTTTCGAAAGGACCCCCTTGGCCAAGCTCTACTTCCGCTACGGCGCGATGAACTCCGGCAAGTCCACGGGCCTGCTGCAGGCCGCTTTCAACTACGAGGAGCGGGGCCAGCGGGTCCTCCTGGCCAAGCCGGATGTCGATACCAAGGGCGATTCCGACGTCGTGTCCCGCCTCGGCATGACCCGCTCGGTGGACTTCCTCATCCCGGCCGGGGCGTCCGCCCGGGAGCTGTTCTCCGCCCGGGCGCACGGCGACGATCCCGGGGCCCTGCTGGAGCATGTGGACACCCAGCCCGTGGCGTGCCTGCTGGTGGATGAGGCGCAGTTCCTTGAACCGGCCCAGGTGGACGACCTCTTCCGCATCGCAGTCCTGGACCAGGTACCGGTGCTCGCCTATGGCATCCGCACCGATTTCCGCACCCGGGCGTTCCCGGGCTCGCTCCGGCTCCTGGAGATCGCCCACACCCTCGAGGAACTCAAGACGATCTGCCGCTGCGGCCGCAAGGCGATCTTCAACACCCGCCGGATCGGGGACCATGTGGTGTTCGACGGCGACCAGATCGCCATCGACGGCCAGGACGTCCGGTACGAGTCGCTCTGCGGATCCTGCTACCTCGAGGTCTCCGGCGGGCGGCTGGGCAACTGACGTTTCCGGACCGGAGGGAGGCCTACTCCTCGGTAGCTACAGCCTCGGATAGGCTCGGAGCATGACCCGCGAGAACATCAGAACCCCCGACGGCGGAACCATCGAGCTTTACAGCACCGGCGCCGAGCTCGCCTCGGCGGGTTCCGGCGTCGTCGTCGTGCTGGCCTCAATGGTGACAGCCGCCGACTACAACCGTTTCGCCCAGAAACTCAGCGCTTCGCTGGGGCGGCCGGTCCACTCCTTCAACCGGCGCGGCCGCGGCTCCTCCTCCCCGCAGCCGGAGGACTACACCCTGGATGTGGACATCCACGACCTCGATGCGGTGATGAAACACACCTCCAGCACGGACGTCTTTGGCCACAGCTTCGGCGGGGCCGTGGCACTGCACGCCGCCCGCACCCTCCCGGTGGAGCGACTGGCGGTATACGACCCCGCGGTGTCCGTGAACCATAGCGTCACCGCGGACTGGACAACCGAATACGAGCGGGCGACGGCCGCCGGTGACGATGACCGGGCCCTCGCCGTCCTGCTCAAGGGCCTCGAGACCGGCCGTGCCCTGTCCCGGATGCCGCTGTCCATGCTGACGCTGGCCAACAAGCTCGCCTCTGGTACCCCGATCGGCAAGCAGATGCGCGAACTTATGCAGACCGGCGTCCGCGAGATCAAGGCGATCATCGCCGCCGACATGCCCGCCGAGCCGTTCCTCGCTCTGCCGCTGGAGACGCTCATTATTGTGGGTGAGAAGAGTCCGGCGTACTTCGGCGTGGCCTGCGCCCAGATCCACGACGTGCTTTCCGGCTCCAGCTACACGATCCTGCCGGGCATGGGGCACGACGGCGTCAATAAGGCACCGGACAAGCTCATCGCCGAACTGAGCGAGTTCTTCGCAAGCTAGCCCACCCAAAAAGCAACGCGGGGTCACTTAGCGCCCATTCCGGACCTCCGGACGGGCGCTAAGTGACCCCGCGTTGGGGTTAATTGGGCTACTGGGTGGCGGGGTGTTCCGTTGCGGCGGTCTTGCGCATCAGGGCAGCCAGCACGACGGCGGCGAGGGCTATGGCGGACGCCGTCAGGAACGCCGTGTGCATGCCGGCGACGATTCCGGAAGTAGCGGACACGACGGCGTAGATGGAGACCAGCAGCGCTGTTCCGGCAGCTCCGGCCACCTGCTGCAGGGTGCTCAAAATGGCCGACCCGTGGGAGTAGAGATGCGGCGGCAGCGGATTCAGCCCCGTGGTGAACGCCGGCGTGAAAATCAGCGCCAGCCCCAGGCTGAAGCCCACGTGCAGCGCGATGATCCAGCCGACCGGCGTGGCCGCGTCCAGCAGGGAGAACTGGAACAAGGCCAGCACCAGCAGCGTCGATCCTGTGACTGTGAGCGGCAGCGGGCCAACCTTGTCGAAGAGCCGGCCGATGACCGGTCCCAGCAGGCCCATGGCGAGGCCGCCGGGCAACAGGGTGAGGCCTGTCTCCAGCGACGTCAGCCCGCGGATCTCCTGCAGGTAGAGGGGCAGGAGGATCACCGCGCCGAACAGTGCGATCATGGCGACCACGAGCAGGAGCACGGACACCGTGAACATCCGGAAGCTGAACGCGCGCAGGTCCAGCAGGGGCGCATCGGACTTCTGCAGCCTCAGCTGCCGGAGCACAAACGCCAGCATGGCCACGGCGCCGATGGCCAGCGCCGCCACGGCGGCGGAACCCGTCCCGCCCTGTCCGCCACCGATCTGGCTGAGTCCGTACACCAGCCCGCCGAAAGCGGGAACTGTCAGCAGCACGGACAGGGCATCTAGCCGGGTCTTCTCGTTTTCACCGATGTTCGTCAGGTACCGGGCGCCGATGGCGAAGGCGGCAAGGGCGATCGGCAGGACAAAGACGAACAAAAAGCGCCAGGAAAAGTGCTCCAGAATCAGGCCGGAAACGGTGGGGCCCATGGCCGGCGCCACCGAGATGGCGATGCTGACGTTTCCCATCACCAGGCCGCGGCGCGACACCGGGACCAGGGTGAGAATGGTGGTCATCAGCAGGGGCAGCATGATCGCCGTGCCGCTGGCCTGAACGATCCGGGCCAGCAGGAGGATTTCGAATCCCGGAGCCAGCGCCGCGAGCAGCGTGCCGCCGGAGAACAGGCCCATGGCCAGCATAAAGACGGCGCGGGTTGACAAACGCTGCAGGATGAAGCCCGTCGTGGGGATCACCACGGCCATGGTGAGCATAAAGCCCGTGGACAGCCACTGCACGGTGGGCGCGTTGACCCCAAGCTCCACCATCAGCCGCTGGAGGGCGACGTTCATGATGGTCTCGTTGAGGATCACCACGAACGTGGCCACCAGCAGCGTGGCGATGATGGTGACCGATTCCCTGGACATCTTCGACGGCGGCGCCGCTGGCTTCTTCCCGGCCGCCTTGGTCTGGACGGCGTGGGTCGGGACGGCCTGCGCGGGATCGCCGCCGGCCTTTGTAGAGACGTCTGTAGACATGGGGGTTCCCTCTGGAAGTGCGAAAATGGGGTCCGGCAAATGGGGTCCGGATGTGGCTGCGTATTGGTGTCCACTGCATGTGCAAACAGACGATCCCCTGGCGTAATTCCCGCTCCGCCAGGATTTCCGTTTGTGGCGGCTTCGGGTCTGCTTTGGGTCGGCGCGGGGACGGCAGCTGCGATACACACCAACCGCTCCCACGTGGAATCCCTCCACAACCACGGATCTTCCTGACGTAGCTGGCGTGACTTCAGTTGAGGACGCCAGCGGTTCGCCAAGGATGGCCGGGATGTCGATCCCAGAGGGGCCACTTATGGCGAATGGGTGCAGATACGCAGCCTCCAGGCTGTTGCTCCTGACTCCCTCTGACCGCTCTGTGGTTGAGTAGCCCCATGGATAGCAACTATGTCAATGGGGGCGGCGTGTGGTTGGCCGTCGCGCTGATCAACGCCGGACTGGCCGAGCAGAAAAACCGGAGCCGGTTGGCGTAGTTCTTCACTTCCATGTTCCTCGGGCCAATTGCGACGCTACTGATCGTGGTCTTGCCGCGACCACTGCCGGCCGGCCCACGATGAGCGGACCCCGAAAATGCAACGCGGGGTCAGATCCGGCCCATGGATGGCGTCGGCATGGGCGCTAAGTGACCCCGCGTTGCTTCGTTTATGAATTCAGCGGAATGTTGTCGATCAGCCGGACCGGGCCGACCGTGGCCGCTAGGAGTGCCAGGCCCTCGCCGCGGAACGGTGTGTCCCGGCAGTTCTCGGCCAGCGGATCCAGCGTGCCCGGATCCACCACGTCGAAGTAGTCCAGGTCCACGAGCGGCTGCGATGCCACCAGCGCCTGCGCGGATTCCAGGTCCAGCGGCTCGTGGGCGTTGGCCCGTTCCTCGATCAGGCGCAACGCCCGGGACAGCACCAGGGCAGCCTCGCGTTCTTCCGCCGAAAGGAACCGGTTGCGGCTGGAGAGTGCCAACCCGTCCGCGGAACGCACGATCGGCACCGCGACGATTTCCACCGGGAAGTTCAGGTCCGCCACCATACGCTTGACCAGGGCCAGTTGCTGGGCGTCTTTCTGGCCGAAGTACGCCCGGTAGGCCGGCAGCCTTGTGCCCGCGGCCGCGCCGGGCATGCCGAAGTGCAGCAGCTTGGCCACAACCGTCAGGGCGCCGTCGAAATGCCCGGGGCGGACCGCACCTTCCCATTTCTCGGCCATCGGCCCCGCGGCGATCCGGACCTTCGGCGCCCCGCCGGGGTAGACCTCCTCCACGCTCGGCGCGAACACCAGGTCCACGCCCTCGGCGTCGAGCAGGGACAGGTCCGCTTCCAGCGAGCGGGGGTATCGTTCCAGGTCAGCGGCCTCGCCGAACTGCAGCGGATTGACGAAGATGCTGACCACCACGACGTCGTTCTGGGCGACGGCGGTGCGCGCCAGTTGGGCATGTCCCTCGTGGAGGGCGCCCATCGTGGGCACCAGACCCTGCGAGCTGCCGCTTTTCTGCGCGAGCAGGCGGGCGCTTTCGCTGCGGAGCCGGGCAGCCGTCGTCACGAGTTGGATCGCCAAGTTTATGGACCTTCCTTAAGGTTGCGGGCCATCACGGTCCGGGCCCTCAAGCGCCCGGCGGATGCCCTCGAGCTGGTCCGGCAACAGCCGCCCGCGGAGTTCGGCCCGTCGGGCGGTGGCCCGCGCCATGGCCAAGTATGCCTCCAGAATATCGCCGCCGGCACCGCCGTCGTACTCCCGCAGGGCCTCGGCGTGCGCGGCCACCGTGCCGGTATCCCCGCGGGCCACGGGCCCGGTGAGGGCCGATTCGCCCGAGGCGAGGGCGTTTTCCAGGGTGGCGCGCAGCAGCGGTCCCAGCATGCGTTCCGGGGAGTCGACGCCGACGTCCCGGAGCAGCTGCGCGGCCTGGGCGACGAGGGTCACAAGGTGGTTCGAGCCGTGCGCCAGGGCCGCGTGGTAGAGGGTGCGGTCGGCCTCGGCGATGGCAACGGGCTCCGCGCCCATCTCCACGACGAGGGCCTGCGCGATCGGCAGCATCGCGGCGTCGGCCGTGACGCCGAAGGTGCAGTCAAGCAGCCGGGTGAGGTCCAGGCTCATGCCGGTGAACGTCATCGCGGGGTGCAGCGCCAGCGGGATGGCACCAACGGAGCGGACCGGGTGCAGGATCCCGACGCCGAAGCGGCCCGAGGTGTGTGCCACCAGCTGCCCGGGCTGCCAGGCGCCGAGTTTCGCCAGGCCCTCCACGAGCGGGCCGAGTGCGTCGTCGGGAACCGCCAGGAGCACCAGTTCGGCGCGCTCGACGATGTCCTGCACGTCCAGCACCGGTACGCCGGGAAGCAGGGTTTCCGCGCGTTCACGGCTGGCATCCGACACCGCGGAGACGCCGACGACGGCGTGTTCGGCACCGCGCAGGGCCGCCCCAAGGACGGCGCCGACCTTGCCGGCGCCGATGATTCCGACGCCGAGGCGTCCTGGCTTAGCCATGTCGCGGGCCTTCCGTATCGCTGAGGTCGTCCCGGTGATCAGGCGTGCCGGGGCCGGGCTCCGCCACCGGCACTGGCTCCACCACGAGCGGCCGGACCTGGACGAGCCAGTGCTCGCTGGTCTGCCGCTTCCTGGCCGCGCGGGCCCTGGCGGATTGTGCCTCGAGCAGTGCCCTGCCCTCGTCGAGGCCGGCCTGGATGAGTCTCGGAGCCACCGGACCGGCCGTGGTGTGCAGGACGAGGTCTGCCACGCCGAAGCGGCGGGCCAGCGGGCCCTGTTGCAAGGCCATGGACTGCGTGCGCTGGTGCGGAACCAGCACGAGGTGCCGCCACCAGCGGCCCGAACGGATCAGCAGCGCCGTGTCCGTGGCGGTGAAGCCGTTGCGCCGCCAGCCCAGCGGCGCCAGCCGCCGCGCACGCCGCGGCGTGGTGATGAAACCGCCGTCGTCCGCCGGACCGGCACCGGGAGCGGGAGCGGGAGCAGCGGAAGCATTGGCCAGGCCGTTGATGCCGGCCGTGAAGACGCGGATGGGGTCGGGGGTGCCGGGATCGGGAAGCACCAGGGACAGCATGGTGAGCACCTCCGGGAAGGTCCCCACCGGCAGGAGCGTGGTCCGGGATGAACTTTCGCCGTTGCTGCCGGCGGCGCCGTACCCGGCCACGCTGACCTGGATCCGGTACCAGCCGAAGATCCGCCAAAGCGGCGGCTGGCTGACCCGCAGCGCCTGGATCCGGCCCGGCGGCAGGGTTTGCGCCTGAGTGTCCAGCAGCCCGTAGCGCAGCCGGATTCCGTCCGGGGAGATGGCGGCGGTGAAGTTGTAGCCCTTGTTGAACGAGGACCAGTAGGCGGCCACGAGGCCCAGGCCGGCCGGGATGAGGTAGAAAAAGAAGCCGCGGTTCTCGGTGACGGCGGACAGCACCACGGAGGCCACCGCGCCCAGCGCGACGCCCACGCTCTGTTCGCTCAGCAGCAGGGAACCGACCAGGCGCCGCGGCGCGACGGTGAGCACGGCGTATTCGGGCGCCTCCGCGACAGCGGCCTGCGGGCGCTCGGGATCGGGCACCACACCCGCCGCGCGGGCCAGGATGGTGGCCCGGAGCTGCCGGGCCTCGTCCATCCGAAGATATGCCAGCCGTACCGCGGACTCACCGGCGTCGGCCACCTCGAATTTGAGTTCGGCCAGGCCAAAAATCCGGGCCAGCAGCGGCTGCACGATGTCGATCGCCTGGACCCGGTCCAGCCGGGCCTGCCGCTGCTGCTTGAAGAGGAAGCCGGTGTTGACCCGGACGTAGCCCCCCGCCACCTGATAGCGGGTGAAGTACCAGCTCAGGACGAAGCCGAGCACGGCGAGCAGCAGCACGGCACCGCCGCCGACCAGCAGCCAGGGCGCCCGGCCCGCGGCCTCCTCGTCGATGAGCGGACCGCCCCGGAGCATCCGCTCGAAGGTGTCGCGGCCGACGAAGAACCCGATCGCGGCCAGCGCAAACCAGCCGCGGACGAACGGCGAGGCCGGATGCACACGCAGCCACGCGCCGTCGGGCGTCGCCGCACCCCCGGCGCCGGAGGTCAGTGCCACGCCGGTACCGCCCCCGTTCACAGGAGCCCCATTCACAGCAGGCCCGTTCACGGCCGCCCCGTCACAGTCCGGCCAGCCGGGCTTCGCCGCGGGCGGAGAGCTGCTCGCGGAGCCGCGCGCCCTCCCCGGCGGGCAGGCCCGGGATTTCCGCGCGGGTGCCGGCTGATGCTGTGTGCAGCTTCAGGGTGCACAGGCCCAGGCCGCGTTCCACCGGCCCGGCGCCGATGTCGACGTACTGCATGCGACCGTAGGGCACCACGAGGGTGCGCTGGAAGAAGATGCCCTGGCGGATGAGCAGATCGTCCTCCCGCTCGGCGTAGCCGATTGAACGCACCTGCCGCGGGATGAGCACCAGCCGCCACAGGGCCAGGAGCAGCATGGCAGCGGGAACCGTGACCGCCAGCCAGAGCGGCGGCCACGTCCATGCTCCGCTGAGAACAAGGACCAGCGGCAGTGAGAGGACGGCGACGGCGATGAGGTTGCCGATCGCCCAGCCGGCCATCCGGACTGTGATGTACTTCGGGGAAACCCGCAGCCAATCGATGCCCGGCGGATCAATCGCCTCGGTACGCATATTCGCCTTCCGTTTTGGGTTTACGCTTTTCCTGCAGACCGGGTGCCGTGCCGGCGTCGCCGTCTTCCGGGGGAATCCGGCAGAACCGTTCCACCACCAGCCCCACCACAATCATGGCCAGGCCGCCGGCTGCCATGATCAGGGCCTGCCAGGTGAGGCTCTGGTCGCTGCGGAGGTTCCAGAGCCGTAGCTGGTCAACGAAGATCCCCATGTGCCAGCCCAGCAGCACGGCACCGGTGTAGGCGCAGGCCTGCGCAAGGACAAGCGTCCACGCGGCCAGGATCGGGTTGAGCATTGTTTTCTTCCTGCCGTTGCGCCAGCGGAGCACCCGGACCCCCAGCACCAGGGTAAGCGCAACGATCACGCCCATGGTGATCAGCCCGGTCACCGGCAGCACCGGGGTATTGAGGCTGTACCGGGTGGTCAGCAGGGCGGCGAGCCAGCCCAGGACTCCCACGGCCACGCCAATGACCAGCAGCAGCAGGGGGTTGGTCAGCTTCATGACTCCGCTCCGGCCACGCCGTGCGGCTCGCCGAAGCCGTCGAAAGGCACGAGGTCGGCGAAGTCGGCGGCCCGGGCTGCGAGCTCGCCCACCCGTTCACCGTTCAGCTCGGCCGCGGGATCGATGAGTGACCACGGGTACAGCACGAAGGCCCGCTCCGCGGCGCGCGGATGGGGAAGCGTCAGCTCCGGATCGGCAGAGGCCAGGTCCCCGTACGTGATGACGTCCACGTCCAGGGTGCGCGGTCCCCAGCGCACCCCACGTACCCGCAGGTGCTTCTTTTCCACAGCTTGGCAGTGCCGCAGCAGCCCCTCCGGTAAAAGGCTGGTTTCGACGGCGATCACCATGTTCAGGAAGTCCGGCTGGCCCGGCGGCCCGCCCACAGCCTTCGTCTGCACGATCGGCGAGATGGCCAGGAGGCGGACCTCGGGCGGGTCGACCAGGTCCGCGACGGCGGACGAGAGGGTGTCGCTGCGCTCCCCCAGGTTGCTGCCGAGCGCCAGCACGGCCCGGGTGTAATTCATGGCTGCCCCTGCCGGGTCCGGTGGACGCTGACGGAAACGTCGCCGAACTCGACTTCGATGGGGGCTTTGGGTTTGTGCACGGTGATGTCGACCGCGGCCACCGGGAACCGCCGCAGCACGTCCTCGGCGATCCGCACGGCCAGCGCCTCGATCAGGTTCAGCGGCTCCCCGGTGATCCAGCCCCGGATACTCTCGGCCACTTCACCGTAGTGGGCGGTGTCCAGGACATTGTCGGACTCGGCGGCCCGGCTGAAGTCCAGGTGCAGCACGGCATCGACGACGAACGGCTGGCCGTTGCGCCGCTCAAAATCAAACACCCCGTGATGGCCGACGGCGGTGACACCGCTCAGCGTGATCTGGTCCATGATGGCTGCCGGTTCAGTTGTGGCCGGGCGCGGCGCCCGGTGTCCCGGCGGTCATCCGGGCGGCGACCTTGACGGCGTCAAGGGTGGGGCCGACGTCGTGCACGCGGACCGCCCAGGCACCCCGGTAGGCGCTGATGGCGGTGACAGCTGCGGTGGCGGCGTCCCGTTCGGCCGGCGGCGCGGCTTTGCCGGCGACGATCAGGAGGCTGCCCAGGAAACGCTTGCGAGAGGCTGCGACCAGGACCTTGTGGCCCATGCCCTGCAGCACGTCCAGATGCCTGAGCAGTTCCCAGTTCTGCACATCGGTTTTGGCGAAGCCCAACCCCGGGTCCACGATGATCTGCTCCGGGGCGACGCCCGCGGCGTAGAGCTTGTCCCGGACGCCGGCGAGTTCCGCCGCGACGTCCTCGGCGACGTTTCCGTACTCGGTCAGGGAATCCATGGTGCTTGCGTTCCCGCGGCGGTGCGTGAGGATGTAAGGGGCCTTGCTGCGGGCCACGAGCTCCGCCATCTCGGGTTCCATGGTGAGACCGGAGACGTCGTTGATGATTGTGGCGCCGATGGCCAGGGCGGCCGCCGCGGTGACGGCGTGGGTCGTGTCGATGCTGATCAGGGCGCCGGCCTTGGCCAGGGCGGCAATCACGGGCAGGACCCGCTCCTGCTCTTCCTGGGCGCTGACTCCGGTGGCGCCTGGACGGGTGGATTCGCCGCCGACGTCGATGATGTCCGCGCCGCTGTAGAACATCCGCAGGCCCGCGGCGATGGCGGCGTCTGCGGTGGCGTGGTGGCCGCCGTCGCTGAACGAATCGGGGGTGACATTGAGGATGCCCATCACGAGCGTCCGGTCCGTGGGCAAATCCTTAAAATTCGCTGCCGGGCGTGCTTTGCGCATGACGGGAAGGGGCGAGGTGGCGGGACCGGTGCCCGGGGCTGCAGCTAGGGAGTCCATAGTCAGTGTTCTTACCTTCCGATGATGAGGCTCATGGCCTCGGCGCGGGTGGCCGGGTCATGGAGTTGCCCGCGTACTGCGCTGGTGACGGTCTTGGCGCCGGGCTTGCGGATGCCGCGCATGGACATGCAGAGATGTTCGCATTCGACGACGACGATCGCGCCGCGCGGTTTGAGGTGGGTGACGAGAGCTTCGACGATCTGGGTGGTCAGCCGTTCCTGGACCTGCGGGCGCCGGGCGAACATGTCCACCAGCCGCGCCAGCTTGCTCAGGCCGGTGACCTTCCCCTCGCGCGAGGGGATGTAGCCGACGTGGGCCACGCCGTGGAACGGGACGAGGTGGTGCTCGCAGGTGGAGTAGAACGGGATGTCCTTGACCAGGACCAGTTCCTCGTGGTCCAGGTCGAAGGTGGTCCCGAGGATTTCGGCCGGATCATGGTGCAGTCCGGCGAACATCTCGGCGTACGCCTTGGCCACCCGCTTCGGAGTGTCCAGCAGGCCGCTGCGGTCCGGGTCCTCCCCGATAGCCAGCAGGATCTCGCGGACCGCAGCCTCGATCCGCGGGTGGTCCACCACGGTGGTACCGGAAACCTGACCTCCCGCCGCCAAAGAACCGGTGGCGGGAGCGTCGTCGTCGTTGCTGAATGAAGTCACGGAAGAAGCTTAGCCGGGACGTCCATCAGGCCCGAGATCGGTGACACCACCGCCCTGGAACGGCTCCTGTCCGGAGACTCCCTGGGCGTGCGGCGGGAAGGTGTCCAGCGGCTCGGTGAGGCGGGCCTCGGTGGCCTCTTCCTGCGCTTCGCGTTCGGCCTTCTCGCGGCGTGACTCCACCGGGCCGGCCTCCCGGATGGGGCGGGTCTCCTTGGACAGCCAGACCTCACGGAAATCGCGCTTCCGGATATTGACGAAGACCTCCGCGATTTCGGCCTGGTTCAGGGTTTCGCGCTCGAGCAGTTCCAGGGCCAGCTGATCAAGGACGTCACGGTTCTCGATGAGGATGGCATAGGCCTCGTCGTGGGCCCCGTCAATCAGGCGGCGCACTTCCTCATCGACGATATAGGCGATCTGGTCCGAGTAGTTGCGCTCGTGGCCTGCGTCGCGGCCCAGGAAGGGCTCGCCGCCGCCCTGGCCGAGGCGGACGGCGCCGACGCGCTCACTCATGCCGAACTCGGTGACCATCCGGCGGGCAATTCCGGTGGCCTTCTCGATGTCGTTCGACGCACCGGTGGACGGGTCGCGGAAGACCAGCTCCTCGGCCACCCGGCCACCCATGGCATAGGCCATCTGGTCGAGCAGTTCGTTGCGGGTCACGGAGTACTTGTCATTCTCCGGGACCACCATGGTGTAGCCCAGTGCCCGGCCGCGGGGCAGGATGGTGATCTTGGTGACCGGGGCCGAGTTCCGCAGTGCCGCGGCAACCAGGGCGTGCCCGCCTTCGTGGTAGGCGGTGACCTTGCGCTCATGTTCCTTCATGACGCGGCTGCGTTTCTGCGGGCCGGCCATGACGCGGTCGATCGCCTCGTCCAGGGCACGGTCGTCGATCAGGTTGGCGTTGGACCGGGCGGTCAGCAGGGCGGCCTCGTTGAGGACGTTGGCCAGGTCCGCGCCGGTGTAACCCGGCGTCTTCTTCGCCACGGCCCGCAGGTCGACGCCGGGTGCCATCGGCTTGCCCTTCGCATGGACCGACAGGATCTGGTCCCGGCCGATCAGGTCGGGGGCCTCCACGGAGATCTGGCGGTCGAAGCGGCCCGGACGCAGCAGTGCCGGGTCGAGGACGTCGGGCCGGTTGGTGGCAGCAATCAGGATGACGTTGGTCTTGACGTCGAAGCCGTCCATTTCAACCAGCAGCTGGTTGAGGGTCTGCTCGCGTTCGTCGTTGCCGCCGCCGATGCCGGCACCGCGGTGACGTCCGACGGCGTCGATCTCGTCCACGAAGATGATGGCCGGCGCGTTGGCCTTGGCCTGTTCGAACAAATCGCGGACACGGGAGGCGCCCACGCCGACAAACATTTCCACGAAGTCCGAACCGGAGATGGAGAAGAAGGGTACGCCGGATTCGCCGGCTACCGCGCGAGCCAGGAGGGTCTTGCCGGTGCCGGGAGGGCCGTAGAGCAGCACGCCCTTGGGGATCTTGGCTCCGACAGCCTGGAACTTGGCCGGTTCCTGCAGGAATTCCTTGATCTCTTCGAGTTCCTCCACGGCCTCGTCGGCTCCGGCCACGTCGCTGAAGGTCACCTGCGGCATGTCCTTGTTGACCAGCTTGGCCTTGGACTTGCCGAACTGCATGACCTTGGATCCGCCGCCCTGCATGCGGGAGAGCAGGAACCAGAAGAGCACACCGAGCAGCAGTACCGGGATCAGGAGGGAGAACAGCCCGGCGAACCAGTTGTTCTCGACCGGCTGGTCCGTGTAGCCGCTCGGGGGCTTGGCAGCGGTCACAGCCTTGACGACGTCGGCGGCGCGGGCATTGACGTAGTAGAACTGGATGTTCTTGCCCTTGTCCTGCCCGTCGACCTGCAGGTTGTCCTTCAGGACCAGGTCCACGCGGTTCTCCGCGTCGAAGATCTTGGCCTGCTCGATCTTGCCGCCCTCAGTCAGCAGCGCCAGGCCCTTGTCCGTATCAATCCGGGCGGAGCCTCCCGGAGCCAAGGTGGCAAAGGCCAGCAGGAGCATGCCGATAACAGCGACAATCCAGATGCCCGGACCTTTGAAGAAACTCTTAGCTTTCATCTGATCGGGGCTGCCCCCGTCCCTCCTGGTAGTGCGGCACGGCGACCGAATTCTGCGCGCGTGTGGTGCTGAGTCAGCTTCAAGCTATACACCGTCCCAGTGAGTCACGCACGGTCGAGTGCAAAAGTTCCCTGTGGGCGTAGCGGGGCGGCCCTCCGGCGCGCCGGAGGCGGCCCGGCCGGGCCGGCGGAGGCGAAACAGCCGGGCCGCCGGGGCCGCGTTGGCCGCGTTGGCGGCACAACCGCGGTCCGCGGCGCCGGCCGGCTACTCGTAGACGTGCGGGGCCAGGGTGCCCACGAAGTCCAGGTTGCGGTACTTCTCGGCGTAGTCCAGTCCGTAGCCGACCACGAATTCGTTGGGGATGTCGTAGCCGACATATTTGACGTCGATCTGGACCTTGGCGGCCGTTGGCTTGCGGAAGGCGGTGCAGATTTCCACCGAGGCCGTGCCGCGTGATTCAAGGTTCGTCTTGAGCCAGGAGAGGGTGAGGCCGGAGTCGATGATGTCCTCGACGATCAGGACGTCTTTGCCCATCAGGTCGGTGTCGAGGTCCTTGAGGATGCGGACCACGCCGGAGGACTGCGTACCGGAACCGTACGAGGACACGGCCATCCAGTCCATGGACACGTGGCTGTGCAGGGCACGGGCCAGGTCGGCCATGACCATCACCGCGCCCTTGAGGACGCCGACGATCAGCAGATCGCGGCCTTCGTAGTCCTTGTCGATCTGGGCAGCGAGTTCGGTGATCCGGGTCTGGATCTGTTCCTTGGAATACAGAACGTGCTTGAGGTCTGCCTGGACGTCGTTTGAATCCACCAATAACTCCTGTGTAGATGCGGGGTCGACTATATTTGGGGCGGTTTTTGAAGCCGGAATACAAGCTTCCCACAGCGGGCGCCCCCGCGGGGAACCCCGCCGGGGCCGGACGGGCCGTCTGCGAGCAGCTGCGTGAGGGGGAGCCGGTAGACGCTGACGCCGCCGGGGAGCTCCACCGGACCGGCCGATCCGTGCCGGCGCAGCAGCGTTTCGGCGGCGAGCAGGCGCCCGTAGCTGGGCTGTTGACCGCCGACGGCGGCTGCTGCCTTGGCAATGACCCGGAACCGCAGAGCCGGGGCCAGTACGCGCAAGGCTTCTTCCGGGAGGCTGATCGTGGATCCGGACTGTTCCTGCAGCCGGGCAAAGGTGTCGTTCGCCACGTCCTCGAGGTAGTCGGCGTCGAGCTGCAGGATCGCGGCGGTCCTGGCGAGTGATTCGGCGACCCCCGGGCCGAGCTTTTCCTCGAGCAGCGGCAGCACTTCAACCCGGGTCCGCGACCGCGCAAATGCGGGGTCGGCGTTACTCGGATCGTGCCAGGGCTCCAGGGCCTCGACGTCGCAGATCGCCAGGGTATCGGCCCGGCGCAGGCCCAAAAAAGGCCGGAGCAGGCGCCCGCGAGCAGGCCGCATCCCGGCCAGGGAGCGCGTGCCGGAGCCGCGCGCCAGCCCCAGCAGCACCTGTTCGGCCTGGTCATCCAGGGTGTGGCCGAGCAGGATGACGGTGGCGCCAGCCTCGTGGGCGGCGGCTTCAAGGGCGGCATGGCGGGCATCCCGGGCGGCCGCCTCGGGACCCATGCCCGTAGGGGTAACCTCCACGTCCCTGATGTTGACGGGTGAGAGTCCGAGTTCCCGCAGAGCCGTGGCCGTGGTGGCGGCCACCCCGGCGGAACCAGGCTGCAGTTGATGGTCCACCACGACGGCGCCCACGGAGACCGGGTGGCCGTCCACGTGTCCGCGGCGGGCAAAGTACGCGGCGACGGCGGCAAGCGCCATCGAATCGGGCCCGCCGCTGCAGGCGACGAGGATCCGTTCGGGATAGCCAGCTGCGGCCAGGGCGTCCCGCAGCATCGTCCGTGCGGTGCCGACGACGGGCGCCAGCCTGCCGGGGCGGCGTCGTCCGCTTGATACGGGGCCGGACGTCACGGCGGCTAGTGCCCCATCCGTTCGAGCCAGAGTCTGGAGTCGTGGATTTCCGCCTCGCTGGGCAGCTTATCCGCGGACTCCCAGACCGTGTTGAAACCTTCCATGCCAGCCACGTCAACCACTTCGCGGACGAACTTGGCGCCGTCGCTGTACTGGCGCATCTTGGCGTCGAGGCCCAGAAGGCTCCGGATGAACTTCTCGATCACGCCGTGGTCCTTGGCGCGGGAGCTGAAGCGCTGCCGGATCGTTTTCACGGAGGGCACGATGCTGGCGTCGACAGCGTCCATGACCACGTTGGCGTGGCCTTCGAGCAGGCTCATCAGGGCAGTCAGGCGTGAGAGCGCCGCCTTCTCCTCCGGGTTTTGCAGGAGGTCCAGGATGGCGCCACGGCTGGGGCCGGTGCCGTCAGCACTCCGGTCCTTGAGCGACTTGGCGGCAGCCGAGGCCCGTTCCAGCAGCGAATCGACATTGCCCAGCAGCTGGCCGCTGAGGTTTTCGATCTCGTCCAGCATGTGATGCCGGAGCCAGGGTGCGGCGGCAAACTGCACGCGGTGGGTCTGTTCGTGCAGGCAGACCCAGAGCCGGAAGTCCTCCGGTTCGACGTTGATTTCCCGCTCCACGGAAATGATGTTCGGCGCCACCAGCAGCAGCCGTCCCGCGGCCGGCGCAGTGGAGTTCTCTGCAAGGGCGGAAAAGGGGTCGTACTGGCCGAGGACCTTGCTGGAGAGGAATGCGAGGATGGCCCCGAGCTGGCTGCCGGTGATGGCCCCGCTGACGCTGGCCGCGCCGGGGCTCACCGTGCCGTGGCGGCCCTCCAGCATTTTTTCCATCGCGGGTTTGAGCATGACAGCAAAGCTTTGGGTGTTGGCCCTGGCCCAGGAAGCCCGGTCCACCACGAGCACCGAGGAATCGCGGAGGTCCCGGGCGGCCTCGAGACCGGTGATGTCGTGGACGTGCGGCACGGAGATATCCGCCATGAGCCGCAGGTTGTCGACCGCGGCGCCGATCTCGGCGGGCTTGAGGACGGGCCCGGCAGGGGTCAGCCGGGCGGCCGTGGACGCGGCAAGTTCCCAGTTGATGATGGGCTGGGCTTGGGCAGATGTCTCGGCGGCAGAGGACTCCATAAGCTCCATCAGATCACAGCGGCACAGGGTTGTGCCTTAAATTCGCCGGGCGGCGAACGGCTGACGGCGGCGGGCCCATCGCCGTCGTCCGGGCCGTCCGCTGCTCCGTAACTGCCGTTTTGGGGGCCCATAAGGGCATTTACGGAGCAAGTCGACGGTCCGACGTCGGACGCGGTCCCCTCAGCGGCAGCCGCAACCGGCAAGGACGGATGCGGTGCGGTCCAGCGCAGTCTTGTTGGCGGCGCCCGGCGTCAGGCCGTTGCCGATGAAGGAGAACACGAGGAGCCGGCCGTCGGCGTCAACAACGTACCCGCTGAGCGCGATCACGGTGTTGAGGGTTCCCGTTTTGGCCCGGACCAGCCCGGCGCCGCGGGCTGTGGACACCTCCGTGTAGCGCTCCCCCAGCGTTCCCGTGAGGCCGGCGACCGGAAAGCCGGCCAGAGCGGCCCGCAGCCGGGTGTCCGTGCCGGAGGTGATGGCGCGGACGATTGCGGCGAGCTGCCGGGCGGAGACCTTGTTCGCCGGGGCCAGGCCTGACACGTCGGCGGCGCGGAGCGTATCCGCGGGGATGCCCAGTTCCTGGAGCTGCTGCAGCACCGCGGCGGTGGCGCCGTCGTTGCTGGCCGGCTTGCCGCTCGCAAGGGCGGCCATCCGGCCCACCACCTCGGTGAGGTAGTTGTCCGAGGTCCGCAGCATCAGGCCCACCTGTTGGCCCACCGTGGCGGACTGGACCTCGGCGAGGACCCTGACGGCGCCGGGGCCCACCGACGCATCCGGCCGGTCAGCGCCTTCCGCGCTTTCGGTCCGGGCGGGGGTCCGGCCGGGGGTCCGCGCGACGCCCGGCGCCACGGTGAATCCGGCCGTTGCGGCGGCGGCGGCGAGCCTGGCCGCGAACGCCTCGGCGGCGGCCAGGGCGGCATCCTGGGGGCGGGGGCCGGTGGTCTTCGCCGGGTCGTACCTAGCCGAGTTCAACGCCAGCGGGTAAAGCGGGGCCGTCTCGCCGGCGGCCACATCCTCGGGGCTCCAGGCGGGATTGAGCGACGGTCCAGTAAACAAGGAGTCGTCCAGCTGGACGGTCAGGGTGCCGGAGACGCCGTCGTTCTGCAATGCGCGGACGGTCGACTGCGCGAGCGTCGCCAGCCCGGCATGGCCCAGGACCTCGCCGGGGGCGGATTCGCCGGCGGCCAGGAGCACATCTCCCCCGCCGGCGAGGACCACGGTCCCGGGTGCGGGGCCGGCCACGACACGGGTGCTGAAGCGCCGGTCCGGCCCCAGGGCGCGCAGTGCCGACGTGGCCGCCAGGAGCTTCATGTTGGAGGCCGGGATCCGGGCCTCGTCGCCCGAGCGGTCAAAGAGGATCGTCCCGGTGGCGGCGTCCTGCACCACCCCGCTGAAAGTCCCGGCGTCGTCCGTCTTCAGGGTCTCATTGAGTTGAGCCGCCAGGGATACGGGATCGGGGACGGGGGCCGCGTCGCTGAGCGGCCGGATGCCCGCGGGGCCGCTGCTGTCGGGGCCGGGGCTGTCGGGGTCGGTGCTGTTGGGGTCGGTGCTGTTGCGGCTGGTCAGCGTGCCAGGGATCTGGTGCCAGGGCGGGGCGGACTTCGCGGCTGCCGCCGAGCGGTCCGGGCCGAGGAAAGCCGGGGCGATGGCGATGCCGGCCGGGACGGCGAGAGCCACCACCAGAAGCGTCTGAAGCAGCGGCGGAAGGACTTGGCGGGAGGGCCCGGGAACCGGGTCCGTGACCCGGTCCCTGACCCGGTCCGTGCCCGCGCGGTCCGTCTTGCGTTTCATGCTGCTGCCGGTCCTTTAGTCCTGAAATGTCCCCACTCGTTCATGAAACCAGGGCCTCTCGCTATATCCTCAATAGTAGTCGGCGGCACCGGCAGCCTCTTGTGTGTGCCGCGCACCCCCCTGAAACCGTGCACCCCCTGAATTCTCAAGGAGCAGTCCATGAAGCATGACGTGACCATCGAGATCCCCAAGGGATCACGCGTCAAGTACGAAGTTGACCACGAGACCGGCCGCGTCCGCCTGGACCGGGTCCTGTTCACCTCCATGCAGTACCCCACCCACTATGGTTTCTTCGACAACACCCTCGGCGAGGACGGCGATCCGCTGGACGCCCTGGTGCTGCTGCAGGATTTCGATCTGCACCCCGGCGTGATCGTTGAGTCCCGCCCGATCGGCGTGTTCAACATGACGGACGACGGCGGCGGCGATGCCAAGGTGCTGTGCGTGCCGGTCGACGCCCGCTTCGACCACATCAACGAGATCAGCGACGTCAGCGAATACCTGATCAAGGAGATCGAGCACTTCTTCACCCGTTACAAGGACCTGGAGCCGGGCAAGTGGGTCAAGGCCGAAGGCTGGGGCGACCGCGCCGCCGCCGAAGCCGAGCTCGAGGCCTCCATCAAGCGCTACGTTCCACCCACGCACTAACACTCCTTAACCCCAACGCGGGGTCACTTACGGCCCATCCGGTGGCACGGCATGGACCGTAAGTGACCCCGCGTTGCTTTTTAGGCAGCGAGGGCTGTTCAGTGCCGTGTCAGGAATGTGTGAAATTGTTGGCGCATGAACGCCGAGCCTGCCTTTAGTCCTCCCTGCGGTCCGATCACCGGATGGCGGGACGGCAACGTGCTGCGCGCCACGGGTATTCCGTACGCCACCGCGGCCCGCTTTCAGCGTCCGCTCCGTGCAGCCGACTGGACCGAGGTGCGCGCAGCGACGTCACTCTCCCCGGCGTGCCCGCAGGCGCCGGTGCCGTTCCTGGACGATATTCTGGGCACCCGCTACGGCGAACTGGCCGGCAGCGAGGACTGCCAGCGTCTCTCCATCACCCTGCCGGCGGACCTCGACGACGGCGAGCAGGTGCCGGTTATGGTCTGGGTGCACGGCGGGTCCTACACCACAGGCTCCGGGGACCTGGCGATCTTCGATCCCAGGGCTCTCGTTGCCGAAAACCGGGTCATCGTGGTCTCCGTGACGTACCGGCTGGGCCTCTTCGGGTATCTGGCAACCGGCACCGGCCGGCCGGCCAATCTCGGCCTCCTGGACCAACTCGAGGCGTTCCGCTGGGTGCAGCGCAACATTGCCGCCTTCGGCGGCGATCCGGGACGAGTCACAGCTTTCGGCCAGTCCGCCGGGGGCGACGCCGTCGCCCACCTCATGGCGACCGCCGAGGCGCCGGCGCTCTTCCAGCGCGCGATCATTCAAAGTGCACCCCTCGGCATTACCCGGGGTCGCGAGAAGATGAGCACTGCCATGGGCATCGCGGCCCAGGCCGTCACCGTGGACACCCCTGCCATGGAGGTGGTGGCCGCAGAAGAGCGCGTGTCACAGGTGGCCCGGAAGTTCGGGATGCTGGCCGCCATGCCGTTCGGCACGCAATACGGGCACTCTCCGCTGCCTGCAGAAGCCGGGATCGACGCAGCCTGGAATGCGGCGGCCCCGGACATCGAGGTCCTGATCGGGCACACGTCCGGGGAAGCCCGGCTGTTCCTGCCGCGCAACCGCACCGTCAGCCGGCTGGCAAAGGTCCCGGTCCTCGGTTCCGCCGTCGTCAAGGCCATCAACTGGGCCGTGACGGAGTCGGTGTATGGCAGATCAGCCAGGAAGTTTGCCCGGCGGCATGCCCAGGCGGGCGGCACGGCGTACCGCTACGTGATTTCCTGGGGTGCGCCGGGCAACGTCTACGGGGCCGCGCACACCGTTGATCTGCCACTGTTGTTCGGAGACCAGCGGACCTGGGAGGGAGCGGGGCTCCTCGCAGGCGCCAGCTGGGAAGAAATCAACGCCCAGGGCCGGGCCCTCCGCGCCGTGTGGGCCCGGTTTGCCTCCGGGAGCGGCCTGGACAGCCGGGGCGAAATACCCGGCGCGCTCCGGTACCGCTCGGTCTGAGCCGGGCCTGCCTTGAGAACCCTGGGCGTCGATCTCGCCGCGGCCACCAAGAAAACCGCCACCGCCGTCATCGAATGGACCGACGGCGCGGCCAGGCTTGTCGACCTGTCCCTGGACGTGGCCGACGGCGAGATCGTCCGACTATTCACCACCAGCGCGATGACGGGAATCGACTGTCCGGTGGGTTGGCCGGCCGCTTTCCTGCCGTTCCTGGCGGGGCACCTGAACTTCGCCGCCCATCCGGTGCTGGACCACGACGGGATCGAGGGCCGCCGCCTGTTGGCCTACCGGGACACCGACCGGTTTGTCACGGGCCGGACCGGGCTGATTCCGCTCAGCGTCTCCGCCGACCGGCTGGCCCACCCTGCCATGAGATGCGCCGTCATCCAGGCCAAGATTGCCCGGGATGTGGCGCCGCAGGCCCGGGACGGATCCGGCCGTCTGGCCGAGGTCTACCCGGCGGCGTCACTGAAACTGTGGGGGATCCCTGCCCGAGGCTACAAGGGCCGTGGTGCCCCGGAGGTGGAGAAGCTGTCCAGGATCCTCGATGCCCTGACTGAGGCCGCACCGTGGCTGGACCTCGCGGGTTACCGCGATGACCTTGCTGCCTCCGACGACATGTTCGACGCCGTCATCGCCTCACTCACGGCCCGCGCCGTGAGTGTCGGGAAAACATTGCGCCCCCCGGCCGAACAGGCCGCACGGGCCCTGACGGAGGGCTGGATCCACCTCCCCTCCGGCCCGCTCGCCGACCTCACGGCCACGTAGCTGCCGGGGAATTCGCTGGGAGTTGGCGGGGAGATTACCGGGCGTTCCCGACATTTGCCTACCTCCTACCACCGGGTAGTGTTGTCCCAGAATGTTCACTCTGACCATCAACCAAACGGACAGCAGGCGCGATGGCGACTGCGTGCCGCAGCTCCTCAAGGACCTGCGGCACATCCCGGCGCGCCTCGATTTCGACCGCTCGGTGGAGGATGAGGTCCAGGGCATTGTGGACACCCCGAACCAGGCCGTAGAGGCAGCGATGATCGCGTTGCGCACCGGCAGCTGGTACGTCGGAATCGGCGTCGGCCCGGTCAACGAACCTCTGCCGAACCAGATCAAAGATGCCTCCGGCCACGGGCTGATCTATGCGCGCCGGGCCGTTGACCGGCTGCGCAACGGCAAGGAGCGCGTCCCGGTGGCGGTGGAGGGCCCGCTCGCGGACCTTGCGGCGGATTCGGAGGCGGTGCTGCGGCTGCTTGGCCACATCGTCCACGATCGCAGCCCCGCCGAATGGCGGGTCCTGGACCTGCTGACCCCCGGCGTGCGCGGGCAGCAGAAAGCCGTCGCGGAGGAACTCGGCATTACCACCCAGGCCGTCAGCAAGGCTGTCGCCCGGGCGCAGTGGAACGAGGAACACGCCGCACGGCCCGCCGCGGCCCGGCTGCTGGGCCTCATCCTCGAGGTCCGCTGACCCCCGATGGCAGCTGCGGTCGCGCGCCCGGCGCCTACTGCAAAGCGCCCACTGCAACGCGTCTACTGCAAAGCCCCGATGATGGCGCCCATGGCCGTGAAGGTCACAATGTTGTAGCCGGCGTTGATGGCGAACAGCGCCAGGCTCCGCCGTTCAAAAAGGTAGTTGATGCCCACCGCGGCGGCCACCCACCCGGCCCCGACAGCCAGCCCGGCCAGCGCCCCGAACCCGACGCCGGCGGCGCCGATGAACGCGGACAGGACGAGACTCGCCACCCCGGACAGCATGAACGAGCCTGCAAAGACCCTTACCGTGCCGCGTTTGAGTTGGTCATCGCTGACCCCGGCTTCGCGCTGCCATACTTTCGGAAACAGGACGGTGTACCAGAGCCCGCCCACCAGGAAACCTGTTAGCGCAGCCAGCAGAACCGCCAACCAGCTGATGTTGATGTTCATTTCGACCTCCCGCGTGAATCGCCTCCGGGTCGGGGCGATGCCTTCACGCTAGCGGCCGGCTGCCCGGCGGTCTTGTATAAATCCCGCACCGCCGGGGACAGTTCCCGTCCGCTCCCCCGGCGCCATGCCCGGCACGTCTTCGAGCGGCACAAACGTGGCGTATTCGGGACCGTAGTCATGCACCACCTTCAGGTATTCCGACGGCGTGTACCCGGCGAAGCGCCGGAACGCCCGGATCAGGTGCGGCTGGTCGTAGTAGTCGGCCAGAGCCAGCAGCGCGCGTCCGGCAGCGGCTCCTTTCGGGAGCGCAGCGGCCGCGGTGACGAAGCGGTGGAAGCGGCAAACGTCTGAGTATGTCTTGGGCCCGACGCCGCAGTCACGGAGCATGATCCGCTCCAGTGTCGATTCGTTGACGCCGAGCCGGGCTGCCAGCGCCGCCACGCGCAGGTCCTCCGCGGCCAGGGCGGACGCCGCGCTGACGGCCCGCTGATCGGTGTGGAACCCGGGGCGCAGCCTTGCCGCCAGGAAGGTGCCTAGCGCGGCGAAGGCTTGGCTCGGCGTCGGATCCGCCAGCCCGGCTCGCAGCGAGCTGAAGCCGGGGAAGATACGCTCCGCATCGACCACCGTGCCCTGCAGTGCCGACGGCGGCTCCGCGGTGAAGGCGGCGAGCCCGAACGGCGCCAGCACCGCGCCGATGTTGAAGATCCGCGCAGGGTTCTCGCTGATCAGGAAGCTCCGCTGCAGCCCTGAGTAAAAGCCGACGGCCACCTCCGTGGCACGGTGGCCCGACGTGCTGCCGGAAGCGGGATCTCGCGGGTGGGTCTCGATTAACCGGTAGGGCTCCGAGAGATTGAGCACGAGGTGCGCAAAGGGGCCGGGCAGGATCTTCTCGTAGCGGGCCGCCGGCCGGCCGCGGACCAGCCAGAACGCAGCCACATAGGGCTGCAGGTCCGGCGGTGCGGGCCACTCCTCGTAGAGCACAGCCCCAGTCTAGGACGGCCCTGGTCCGACGGCCCTGCCCCCACCCCCGGTCCGCGGAACCGGCTAAAGGAGCCGGCTAAAGCAGAATGCTGCGCAGCACGTGGGCCGCGCCGTCCTCGAAGACGGAATGCGTGACCTCGTTTGCGGCAGCGATGACTTCCTGGGGCGCCTGTCCCATGGCGACACCGCGCGCGGCCCAGGTGAGCATCTCGATGTCGTTGCGTCCGTCACCGACGGCGATGGTGCGGTGGGCCTCAATGCTGAGCCGGCCGCGGAGGTGTTCCAGGGCGCTGGCCTTATTGACGCCGGCGCCGGCAATATCGAGCCACGCGGTCCAGCCCACCGAGTAGGTCACGCCGGCCAGGCCGATGTGGCGGATGGCGGTGTCGAACTCCTCGGGAGTGTTCTCCGAACTGAACACCACCACGCGCACGGCGGTGGCCTCCAGCATGGTCTGGAAGTCGACGCCGATCGCCTCGACGCCGAAGCTGGCGTCCTGGAAGCGTTCCGTGGAGAGGAAGTTGCCGTGTTCGTCCTCCAGGGCGTACTTGGCCGATGGCAGCCTTTTCCTCAGGGCGCGAAGGGCCGGACCCGGATCGAAGGTTGCCTTGTGCAGGATCTCGTAGCCGTCGGACAGGCTCGAATCGAGGCGCAGGGTCACGCCGCCGTTGGAGCACACGGCGTAGCCGTTGTCGATGCCGATGTGCTCGATGATGGGCAGCGTGGCGTTCAGTGACCGACCCGTCGCGATCATGACATGGTGGCCGGCGGCCACGACGTCCTGTGCGGCTTCGCGGACGGGAACGGACATGTGGCCGTCATGGTCGACAAGGGTGCCGTCAACGTCGAGGGCGATCATCATCTTTCCGCCGGTAATCTTCCGGCCGGCGCCGTCCTGGTCGCCGTTCTGCATAGTGTTCTGCGTGCCGTTCTGCTTGCCGTTCTGGTTGCTATTTCGCCGGTCATCGTTGCCGGCGACTGAGGTTTCAGTCAATGTTGTCATCTACCTAGTAGAGCAGACACCCCTGACAGCGGCTAGGATCCAGGCCACAGCGCGCCGTGAACAAGGAGTGAACATCCCGCCGGCGAAACCGTTTCTTCCTGGCGCTGCGCAAACGCCCCCGCGACACCGGAATTCCGGTGTCGCGGGGGCGTTTGGGTGTCGCGGGGGAAATTGCGCGTCGCAGGGCGGGGTGCTTCGCGCGTCGCAGGGTGAAACGGATCAGATGACGGGGAAGACCGTCATCCCGCCGAGGTATTTCTGCAGTGCCTGGGGAACGTTGACGGAGCCGTCCGGGTTCTGGTGGTGTTCCAGGATGGCCACGATCCAGCGGGTGGTGGCCAGGGTGCCGTTGAGCGTGGCCACGGCGCGGGTGCCCTTGGCAGCGCCGCCGTCGTTCAGCACGCGTTCGCGGATGTTGAGGCGGCGAGACTGGAAGGTGGTGCAGTTGGAGGTGGAAGTCAGCTCGCGGTAGGCGCCCTGGGTGGGGACCCACGCCTCGCAGTCGAACTTTCGGGCCGCGGAGTTGCCGAGGTCGCCTGCGGCGGTGTCGATCACGCGGTACGGGAGCTCACACTTGGCCAGCATTTCCTCTTCCCAGGCCAGCAGGCGGGCGTGCTCGGCGGCAGCCTCGTCAATCGTGGTGTAGACGAACATTTCAACCTTGTTGAACTGGTGGACCCGGATGATGCCGCGGGTGTCCTTGCCGTGCGAACCGGCCTCGCGGCGATAGCAGGAACTCTGCCCCGCGTAACGGATCGGTCCGGCGGAGAGGTCCAGGATCTCATCCGCATGGTAACCGGCCAGAGCCACTTCCGAGGTGCCCACGAGGTACAGGTCGTCTTCGGCGAGACGGTAGATCTCGGCGTCGTGCTTGACGTCGAAACCGGTGCCCTGCATGGTTTCCGGTCGCACCAGCGTCGGGGTGATCATCGGCACGAAGCCGGCGTCGATGGCCTGCTCCATCGCCATCTGCAGCAGCGCCATTTCCAGCCGGGCACCGGGCCCGCGGAGGAAATAGAACCGTGAACCGGAAACCTTAGCGCCACGTTCCATGTCGATCGCGCCGATCAGTTCACCGATTTCGAGGTGGTCCCTGGGCTTGAAGTCGGGGAATTCGCGCGGGGTTCCAACGGTCTTGACCACGATGTAGTCGTCTTCACCGCCTTCCGGGACGCCGTCCTCGATGAGGTTGGGGATCACCCGGAGCAGCTCCTCGTGGGAGGCCTGTGCGGCGTCGGCCTCGGCCGAGGCGGCCTTGACCTCGCCGGCGAGGACCTTGACCTCTGCCAGCAGGGCCTGTTTCTCCTCGCCCTTGGCCTGCGCGACCTTTTTTCCGAAGACGTTCTGCTCGGCCCGCAAGTTCTCGAAGCGGATCAGGGCCGCGCGCCGGGCGGAGTCTGCGGCCATGATCGCATCCACCACGGATTCGTCGGCGCCGCGGGCGCGCTGGCTGGCACGGAACTTGTCCGGATTTTCACTGAGGGCTTTTACGTCGATCACCTGACTAGAGTATCCAATCCGGCAGCCTGTCCAGGGCAATCCGGCCGCCGGGGACCGGCGGGATAGTGTTGGAACACAATGCGCGACTGGCTGCCGTACCTCGTCATCGCTGGAGTCCTTGCGTTTGCCGCCTCCAGTTGGTGGGGAGTGCGCAGGCTGAAGGCCAAACACACGCGCAGCGCCGTCTGGGAGGAAACCCACAGCCCCGGACCCGGCCAGCAGAGGGTCGCGGTGGTCATGAACCCGATCAAGGCCAAATCCGCCGAAGCCCGCGGGCTGATCACCAGCGCCTGCGCCTCGGCCGGCTGGGAACCGCCCCGTTTCTTCGACACCACCGCCGGCGATCCCGGTTTCGGCCAGGCGCGTGCCGCCGTGGAGTACGGGGCCGACGTCGTCCTTGTGGGCGGCGGTGACGGCACCGTGCGCGTGGTGGCCGAGATCCTCGCCGGCACGGACACCGCCATGGGCCTGATCCCGCTCGGCACCGGCAACTTACTGGCCCGCAATGTGCACCTCGATCTGTACGACCTGCCCGGCTGCGTGCGGACGGCGCTCTTCGGTCACCAGCGGTTTATCGATACGGCGCGCATGCGGGTGGAAAATTCCCGGACCGGCGGATCCGCCGAGCACACCTTCCTGGTGATGGCGGGTATCGGCATGGACGCCGAGGTGATCGGCGATACCAACGACGGGCTCAAGAGGGCCGTGGGCTGGCTGGCTTACACGGAGGCCGGGGTCCGGCACCTGCCGGGGCGCCGCAAGAAGGTCTCAATCGCCCTTGACGACCAGCCCGAGCAGTCCCGGAAGATCCGGAGCGTGCTCTTCGCGAACTGCGGGCTGATCCCCGGCGGTATCGACTTCATCCCCCAGGCCATGATCGACGACGGCATGCTGGACGTGGTGGTGATGAGCCCCCGCAGCGCGATCGGCTGGCTGGCCATGTACTGGAAAATTGTCCTCAAGCACAAGAGAAACCTGCCGGTGATGACGTACTACCGCTCCGGTAAGATCACCATCCGCTCTGCGGAGCCAATGCCCACCCAGGTCGACGGCGATCCGTCCGGCGCGGCAACCAAAGTCACCGTGCAGGTTGCCCCGGGCTCGCTGCTGGTGCGCGTCCAGGACGGCACCGCAGGAGACTAGGGGCCGGCTTACTTGGCGGCTTCCTTCGCCGCCTCAGCGGATTTTTTTGCTTCCGCGGCCGCCCTGGCGGCGCGGGCTTCGGACTGCTCGCGGATCATGGCCTGCTCCTCTTCGAAGCGCAGGCGGTCCGCGCGATCGGCGTCGTCGCCGTCCCAGTCCTGGTTGTCAGCCGTCGGCTTGGGATTCACGATCATTCCCTGGCCGTCATTTTCAAGGCTGGTACCTGACATGATCTGCTCCCTCCGTTAGGGGACGTCCCCCATGTGAATCAGGTAAGCATACGCACAGTTTCAGGGGGGTGGAAGTACCTGATGAGGCATTCGTCTACGCTCTGGGCGAAGCGACGGGTGCAAAGCCCGGCACCACGGATGCTCCCGAGAGTATGTTTTCGACCCATGCATGTGCCGCCCGGAATGCCTGGTCCGAGGTGTGCGGGGCCACGTCGGACCGTTGGCCATCCGCGCGGCTGTAGGAACCCAGGAAACGCGTGGCTGGGCTGATCCGGTGAAGTCCGGCGAGGGCATCCGCAACCCGTGCGTCGGCAATGTGGCCGTCGGCGTCGATGCTGAAGAAATAATGTCCCAAATACTGTCCGGTGGGCCGCGACTCGATCCGGCTTAGGTTCACGCCGCGCGTGGCGAACTGGTCCAGGATTTCCATCAGCGCACCGGGCCGGTCTTCCGGGAGCGGGACGACTACGGTTGTCTTGTCCGCACCGGTCGGCTCGGGGAGCTCGCCGGGGCGGCCAACGAGCACGAAGCGGGTGACGGCGCCCGGATTATCCCCGATGTTCTCCGCGAGCACCCCGAGTCCGGGCTGCTCTGTGGCCACGGTCGGAGCGCAGATCGCCGCGTCGTAGTGGGCGCCGTCCTCGAGGAGCCCCATGGCGGCTGCCGCCGTCGAAGATCCGGGGATGTATTCCGCATTCGGAATATTCTTCTCCACCCAGAGCCTGCACTGGGCCCAGGCATGGCCGTGGGTGGAGACCCGCCGGACGTCCGCGATCCGCACGCCGGGCCCGGCCACCAGGACGAAACTGATCGGGACCAAGACCTCACGGAGGATCCGCAGCTCCGGCCCGGTGGCGATGGCGTCCAAGGTTGCCGTGACGCCGCCTTCCACGGAGTTCTCAATCGGTACCATGGCCGCGTCCGCCGAGCCGTTCCGGACCTTGTCCAAGGCCGTGTTCACATTCGACGACGGGACACGGATGGCGTCCGCCGCGCCCGGAACCTGCATCAGGGCGGCCTCAGTGAACGTGCCGGCGGGTCCGAGGAACGTGTACGTAACGGGTGATACGGGCATCGGCGCTACCTTCTTCGATTACAGGATGACGGGCTTGAGCCCGTTGTCGGACACCAGCGGCATTCCGGTTTCAAGCCATTGGTCCATGCCGCCGGCGACGTTGAGGGCGGAATAGCCGCGCCCCACGAGCCATTGCGCGGCACGGGATGACCGGCCGCCGGTGCGGCAGATGACGTAGAGGTCCTCGTCGGGATCCACTTCATCGATCCGCTCCGGGAGCTGGTCCAGCGGAATGTGCAGGGCACTTTCGGCGTGGCCCGCGGCCCATTCGTAGTCTTCGCGGACGTCGAGGATCTTGGCGCCCCCGGGGATGCCGGACACGGTGACAGTGTCAAAGTCGCTCATGGTGGTCCTTTCCGCAGGATGCAAGGTCTTCCTCCAGCGTATCGCCAGCCGCCCGCAGCCGCCCGCCCGCAGCCGGCAGGTTACGCTTCTGGGATGTCGCAAAGGAGACCCCATGGCAGCTGACCGGCCCACCATCCCGCCGCGCCCCCGCGGGACATGCCCACCCCCGGCCGCCGGGACCGGACACAGTGCCACCATGTCCGCCCTCCCGCTCGAGGGCTGGACATGTCCCGCGGAGCGCGCGGGTGCGCCGGAGCCGCGTTTCCTTGGCTGACATCCATGAGCTTTCAGCCGTCGAACTGCGCGATGCCCTGCGATCCGGCGAAGTCTCGGCGCGCGATGCAGCGGGGCACTTCCTGGACCGCATCACGGCCGAGAACCCGCACCTCGGCGCGTTCATCACCGTCACCGCGGAGCAGGCCCTCAGGGACGCGGCCGCGTCGGACGGGATCCACGCCCGCTCCACCCGCGATGGGACCGGGCTTCCGCTGCTGCATGGCATGCCGGTGGCCTTCAAGGACCTGACGGACGTCGCGGGTGTCATCACGACGCATGGCAGTGCCGCCCTGGAGCACAAGCCCGCATTGCTTGACGGCGCCCTGGCCGCCACGCTCAAAAGTGCCGGCGTCATCTCACTGGGCAAGACGCAGGTTCCGGAGTTTGGACTCACGGCGTACAGCGAGAACCGGATCGCGCCGCCGTCGCGTAACCCGCACGCGCCCAGCCGCAGCTCGGGCGGCTCCTCCGGAGGCAGCGCAGCCGCTGTGGCCGCCAGGCTGGTGCCCTTCGCTCCCGGGTCCGACGGCGGCGGCTCCGTCCGCATTCCGGCCGCGGCGTGCGGACTCGTCGGACTCAAACCTGGCCGGGGGCTCGTCCCCGCGGGGGAAAGCACCGGGGATCCCGCCGGCCTGGTGGTCACCGGGCCGCTGGCGCGCTCGGCCACGGATGCCGCGCTGCTGCTCGATGCGCTGGTCCCCCGCCCACAGGGGACGCAAGGGACGCAGGGCGGTTCCGCACCGGGCTACCTCGAACTCGCCGCCCACGAGCCGCGCAGGCTGAGGATCGGCGTGAGCCTGGACAGCCCGTGGCAGACCATCTTTCCTTTCGTACCGGAGCCCGAGGCCCTTGATGCCCTGGCCGCAGGGGTCAGGCTGCTGGAGGCGGCCGGCCACGAAACCAGCGAAGCCGTGATCCGCTATGACAACCGCTACCCCGATGCGTTCACCACGGCCTGGACCGCCGGCGTCGGAAGCGCCCGGATTATCCCGCAGCGCGAGGCGCTCCTGACCCCGCTGACCCGGACGTTCCGGCGCCGCGCCCAGCAGCGCAGCCCGGCCAGGCTTAACGAGTCCCTCGGCTTCCTGCGGCAGTTCCAGTACGACACCATCGCCCAGTACGCCGCCTGGGACCTCATCCTGATGCCGGCGCTGGCCCAGACCCCGCGCCCGGTGGGCTGGTTCACCGGCGCGGCCCACGGTGACGGCTACTGGCCGGCGGCCGAGTGGGCGGGAGACGCCGACGGCGACTACCGCAAGCAGTGCGAGTACGCGCCCTGGTCCTCGATGGTGAATGTGTGCGGGCTGCCCGCCATCAGCATTCCGGTGCACTGGACCGGCGGGGCCCAAGGGTCCGGATTGCCGCTGGGTATCCAACTGATCGGTCCGATGGGATCCGAGGCGCTGCTGCTGCAGGTGGCGGCGCAGCTGGGGTTCTAGCAGCCGGCCGGTGGGGCACGGCGAATTCCCGGCCGGGAACCGCTACGGTTTAGCAGGGCTGCGTGATGGCATCGCGACGCCTTGAGGCGACGCCTTGAGGCGACACGAACTTGAGGCGACACGAACGTGAAGCGACACGAGCTGAAACACGAGAGGGATCGATGAAGATCACCGGTGCAGTACTTGAAGAAGCCGGCCGCCCGCGCCCGTTCGCGGACTCCAGGCCCATCACCATCTCCGAACTGGAGCTGGCCCGTCCCGGACCCACCGAGATCCTGGTCCGAATCGAAGCCGCCGGAATCTGCCACTCGGACCTGAGCGTCGTTGACGGCAACCGCCTGCGCCCCGTCCCGATGCTGCTGGGGCACGAGGCCGCCGGACGCGTCGTCGAGGTCGGCCCGGACGTCACGGACCTGCAGCCGGGGCAGCGTGTGGTGATGTCCTTCCTGCCGCGCTGCGAACAGTGCGAGAACTGCGCCGAGGACGGCCGGCTCCCCTGCACCGCAGGCTCGAGGAGCAACGGCGAGGGGACACTGCTGCACGGCTCGATGCACCTCAGCCGGGCCGGTGAGAAGGTTTACCACCACCTCGGTGTTTCGGGCTTCGCCACGCACGCCGTTGTGGACCGGGCCTCGGCTGTGCCGGTCGACGACGACATCCCCGCCGACATCGCCGCCGTCCTCGGCTGCGCCGTGCTCACCGGAGGCGGGGCCGTCCTCAACGCGGCCCGGCCCCGGCCGGAGGACAGCATCATGGTCGTGGGGCTCGGCGGCGTCGGCATGGCGGCCCTGATCACGGCCGTCTCCCAGAACGTCTCCCGGATCGTCGCCGTGGACACCCTGGATGAAAAACTCGAACACGCCGGCCGGCTGGGCGCCCACGAGACTTACACCCCGCAGCAGGTCATCGAACAGGGGGTCAAGGCGAAGTACGTGATCGAATGCGCCGGCAACCCGCGCGCCTTTGAGACCGCCTTCGCCGCCACCGCCGTCGGCGGGACCACGATCACCGCCGGCCTGCCGCACCCGGATGCCCGCGCCCGGATCTCCCCGCTGACCATCACCGCCGAGGCACGGACAATCGTCGGCAGCTACCTCGGCTCCGCGGTACCGGCCCGGGACATCCCCAAGTACGCCCAGCTTTGGCGGGAAGGGAACCTGCCGGTCGAGGAGCTGATTTCCGCCCGCATCGCGCTGGCGGACATCAACCAGGCGATGGACCAGCTCGCCGACGGGAAAGCCGTCCGCCAGGTCATCATGTTCGACGCCGGGTAGCCCCGCATCCGGGTTGCGCTATCACTTGCAGGTGCTATCCCTGGTCCAGAGCGACATCTACTGATAGGTCAACGGGCGGAGTGGGGCGGAGTGCGCGTGTGACTTGCCCCGGGCGGCTTGCCCAGGGCGGCTGTGAATGTGACAATCGCGCGTAACACTGTCAGCATTAAGTAAATGAGCACTACTCATTTACCAAAGCCCCCCGCTACCACGCAGGGCGATACCTCCTTTTTTGGCCACCCAAAGATGCTGGCCAGCCTCTTCACCGTAGAAATGTGGGAGCGCTTCTCCTTTTACGGAATGCAGGGCATCCTCCTCTACTACATGTACTTCTCCGCCGCTGAGGGTGGCCTGGAGATTGAGAAGGGCCTGGCCGCCGGCCTTATCGGCGCCTACGGTGGCGGCGTCTACCTCTCCACCATCCTCGGCGCGTGGCTCGCGGACCGGCTCTTCGGATCCGAGCGCGTACTGTTCGGCTCGGCCGTCATGATCATGGCCGGCCACATCGCGCTGGCCCTGCTTCCAGGCATCCCCGGCCTGATTACCGGCCTGGTGCTGGTGGGCGTCGGCTCCGGCGGGCTCAAGGCCAACGCCACGGCGCTGGTGGGCAGCCTGTACCGCGAGAAGGACGAACGCCGGGACGCCGGCTTCTCCATCTTCTACATGGGCATCAACGCCGGCGCCCTGATCGGTCCGCTGGTGACCGGCTGGCTGCAGGAAAGCCGGGGGTTCCACTGGGGCTTCGGTGCCGCCGCCGTCGGCATGGCCGTGGGGCTGGGCATCTATGCGTTCGGCCGCAAAAAGCTGCCCGCGGAGGCGCACCGGGTGCATAACCCGCTGCCCGCCGCCGAGCGCACCAAGTACGGCCTCCGGTTCGCCGGTATCGCCGCCGCGATCGCCGTGCTGCTCGCCACCGGCATCGTGAACGCCGGGAACCTGGCCATGTCCATGGCGTACGCGGCCATCGCCGCGTCCGTTCTGTACTTCGCCCTGATTTTCAGCAGCAAAAAAGTCAATGGCACCGAACGCCGCCGAGTGGCGGCCTTCATCCCGCTGTATATCGCTTCCGCAGCGTTCTGGGCCCTGTTCCAACAGCAGTTCACCTTCATCGCAGTGTACTCGGAGGAAAAGCTGGACCGCTTCCTGTTCGGCTGGGAAATGCCGGCGGCCTGGGTGCAGTCCATCAACCCGGTGTTCATTATCATCTTCGCCGGCGTCCTGGCCGCTTTGTGGACCCGCTTGGGCCGCAAGCAGCCGGGCTCGGCGCTGAAGTTCTCGATCGGCCTGTTCACGATGGGCCTGGCGTTCCTGGCGTTCATCCCGCTGGCAGGTGAGGGCAAGACGCCGCTGCTGGCGCTGGTGGGGATCCTGCTCCTGTTCACCCTCGCGGAGCTGTTCCTCTCCCCTATCGGCTTGTCCGTGACCACCAAGCTGGCTCCGGAGGCCTTCCGCACCCAGATGGTGGCGCTGTTTTTCCTCTCGGTGTCCCTGGGCACCACACTGGCCGGCATCCTGTCCGGCCTGTACAACCCGACGGACGAACTGCCGTACTTCATCGGCATCGGCGGCACCGCTATGCTGCTGGCCGTCGGCCTGGCTGCGGCCTCGCCGGCGATCAAGAAGCTCATGGGCGGCGTTCGCTGAGCCACTGAGTTCAAGGCGCCCGCCGCCGGTTGAGTCCGGCAGTTACGTCCCCGCAGCCGGCGGGGCGACAGGTGAGGCGTCCGACGTCGAACTCAAGCGGGCGGGCCATCTCACCGCCGGCGTGGTGTTTGTCACCGCCGGCGTGGTGTGGCCGGGCGGGCGGAATGATCCGACGTCCGCACCAGCCGCGCCAGGAACGAGACCCCCGCGGACCAGCCTGTCCCCGGGAGGTCCCGGCCTCACGTTGAAGCGGCAGCTGCTATTCGGCCCGGTGGCAGAATCTAGCGGTTGGGCAGGGAATCAGGGACCGGCGGAACGCCTGCCTGAGTGTTTCCAGCCAAGTTGGAATTCAGCTGCTGCTGCAGGTTGATCTGGGCCTGCTGGTTGAGGAGATTCTTGGTATGCATATCCATGGTCTCCTCGTGCCGGAGTCCCTGATGATCTGCGAAAAGGCGCGCATTGATCTCATTGCGGAACTGCTCCATTTTGGCTTTTTCAAGAATTGACACCTGGAGAAATGTGCTTCCGCCGCCGTTGTTGGTTATTTTGAGGCGGGCGCTGAGTGCGTTCAAGAGCATGGAAATGCCCAGGAGCAGCAAGATCCAGCCGAAAACATTGTTGAGCATCTGGAAGCTGACCAGGAAGAAGATGAGCCCGAAGACTGCCCGACCCAAAGAAAATTTGACGTCCACGGCAGTCGCGGCCGTGTTGGCCAGGGGGAAGGTCTCCTCTGCGTATCCCAAGGGAATCGCACCCAGGAGGGTGTTCGCACGCCGCGACACAACGCGGGTGTTCGTCACGCCCATCTCGGTCTTGATCCAGAACAGGATGACGGACGGGCTGAACTTCGTGGTGTGGACGTTGGACTCGCCCGGGGCAAAATGCAGATTGGACAACTAAATTCCTCTCAGAGAATTTCAGGACTATTCTTTGAGGGCAAATTGTCGATCATGCATCTGCCAAGCAGACATGAGCCCCCCCAAAGGCTTTGCATTCAGGAACATATCATACAACTGTGCCCTGGCCGGAGCTGGCTTCTCTTTGTCGGCAAGCTTGGAGAATGCCTACACCATCTGACCGGAGCGGAAGACCGATGGTTTGGCGGTCTTATGCCCTGTAGGCCGTGCCGCCGGAAGCCCCCATGGCCAGCACCAACGCGATGAGCACGATCACCATTACGGTCAGCGCGATCCCCACATACCCCAGGACCAGGCCGGCACTGGCCATGCCCCTGCCCGCCGGCTCTCGCCTGAGCGCCATGTGCCCGAGGATGACCGCAGCAAGCTGCGGCAGGAGGAAGAAGCCCGGCCCCACAAAGACGGCGATGCCGCAGCACAGGCTGGCGATGCTCAGGCTCTTTGGTTCCGGCGGCAGCCCGTAGTAGGCCGGCTGGCCGTAAGCGTTGAACGGGCTGCCCGGCTGGCCATACTGTGCCGGCGCACTGTACTGCTCCTGGCCAGACGGCTGCCCGCTCCAGGCACCGTAGGGCTGCTGCGGTGCTGTGCTGCCCGTCGCGCCGAAAGGATCCGCGGGCTGGGTGTACTCAGGCGCCGGCTGGGTGTACTGCTCGCCGGACCCCTGAGGCGGACTGTCCGACGGCGGCTGGTAGCCCTCCGGTGTCCCGTCGTTGCCCTGTTTCGGCTGGTCAGTCATGGTTTTCCCCTTTTGAAGTGTCTGACTTCAGGGTACCGCCGCGCCGCTCAAAAGATCCTGATGATTGCGTCATAGGGGCCGGAATGCGGCTAAACCGTGTTGCGGCCCGTCGTCGTCTGGCATGCTGGTGCAATGGCTAGCCGCGCGGGCACTGTTGCCCAACCCCAAGACCTTGTTGATCTCACTGCACTCCTGGATGCGTACTACGACGTGACCCCGGATCTGACGGACCCGGGCCAGCGGGTGGTTTTTGGGACTTCCGGCCACCGGGGCTCAAGTCTGAAAGCCTCCTTCAACGAACCGCACATCCTCGCCATTACGCAGGCGATCGTGGAATACCGGGCAGGCCAGGGCATCACCGGCCCGCTTTACCTGGCCAAGGACACCCATGCGCTGAGCGAACCGGCGCAGAATTCCGCCCTGGAAGTGCTCGCGGCGAATGGCGTCAACGTGCTGATCGATGCCCGCCACGGCTACACGCCCACGCCGTCGCTGAGCCATGCGATCCTCACGCACAACAACAATTCCCCCGCCGGGGCTCCGCAGGCCGACGGTATCGTTGTCACGCCGAGCCACAACCCGCCCGGAGACGGCGGCTTCAAGTACAACCCCCCGCACGGCGGGCCCGCAGACTCGGACGCCACGGGCTGGATCGCCAACCGCGCCAACGAATTGCTCGAGAACGGGCTGCGCGGGGTGAAGCGCACCCCCCTCGCCGAAGCCCTCGGCGCCGGCACCACCGGCAAGTTCGACTTCCTCAGCAGCTATGTGGATGATCTCCCGTCGGTCCTGGACCTCAACGCGATCCGCGAAGCCGGCGTCCGGATCGGCGCCGACCCGATGGGCGGCGCCTCGGTGGACTACTGGGGCGAGATCGGCGAACGACACCACCTGGATCTCACCGTGGTCAACCCCACTGTCGACCCGCAGTGGGCCTTTATGACCCTCGACTGGGACGAAAAGATCAGGATGGACTGCTCCTCGCCGTCAGCGATGGCCTCCCTCATCAACCGGATGTCAGAGGCCGGTCCCGGCAAGACGGCGTTTGACGTCGCCACCGGCAACGACGCCGACGCCGACCGCCACGGTATCGTCACACCTTTTGTTGATGGACACGGCGGGCTGATGAACCCGAACCACTACCTCGCCGTCGCGATCGATTACCTTTACCGGCACCGGACCGGCTGGAACCCGCAATCCGTGATCGGAAAGACCCTGGTGTCTTCCTCGATCATCGACCGTGTAGCCGCCAGCCTGGGCCGGAAGCTCGTGGAGGTCCCGGTCGGCTTCAAGTGGTTCGTTCCCGGGCTGCTCTCCGGCGAGGGTGCTTTCGGCGGCGAGGAATCCGCCGGCGCGTCCTTCAACAGAAAAGACGGCAGCGTCTGGACCACGGACAAGGACGGCATCCTGCTGGCCCTGCTGGCCTCGGAAATCACCGCCGTGACAGGGAAGTCGCCGTCCCAGCTCTACAAGGGCCTCACTGACCAGTTCGGCGACCCCGTGTACGCAAGGATCGATGCCGCGGCCACCCGGGAGCAGAAGGCAGCGCTGGGTAAGCTCTCGGCGTCGGACGTCACCGCCACGGAACTCGCCGGCGAGACCATCACTGCGAAGCTCACCGAAGCACCGGGCAACGGCGCCGCGATCGGCGGGCTCAAGGTGGTCACCGAGAACGCCTGGTTCGCGGCCCGCCCCTCCGGCACCGAGGACGTCTACAAGATCTACGCCGAGTCCTTCAAGGGAGCCGAGCACCTCAAGCAGGTCCAGGCCGAGGCAAAGGCACTGGTGGACGGCGTCATTTCCTAGGATCGTTCCTCCACGCACCGCGGCCGCCGGCACCGGCAGTCAGGCTGATTTACCCTCCGGGAGGCTGCCGGCCAGCACCGCGCGGTCCCGGCCCAGCGCCTTGGCCTCGTAGAGGGCGGCGTCCGCAGCGGCGATCATCGCTTCGAGATCCACCCGGCCCGGCGCCGTCGACGCGATCCCGTAGCTTGAGGTTGGCAGGCGGGGGATCAGTTTTGACGGGGAGGCCCGGAGCCGGCGACTGATATCCGCCGCAATTTCCCCGGCCCGGTCGGGTGTCACGCCCGGCAGCAGGATGATGAATTCCTCTCCGCCGTACCTGCCCACGAGGTCCGAGGAGCGCACCGTGGAGGTGCAGGCATCAGCAAACGCCTGCAGTGCCGTGTCCCCCGCTGAATGCCCGAACTCGTCGTTGATGGCCTTGAAATGGTCCAGGTCGGCCAGGATCAGCGACGCCGTGGTTCTGGCGCGGTCGAGGCGGCGCAGTTCATCCTCGGCAAGGTCCAGGAAAGCCGAGCGGTTCAACAGCCCAGTCAGCCCATCCAGGGTGGCGCGGGCACGGAGATCCCGGGTCTGCTGTTCAAAGCTGAGTTCGGCCATAGTGAACGATGCCACCACCAGCAGCACGGCGGCGAAGATGGTGGTGGCCGCGGATCCGAAAACGGTCGTGAACGCCGGACCGTTGCGCCCTTCCACGAGGAAGGCCAGCAGACGGCCGAGGTAGTAGACGGACAGGACGCCCGTGCCCACGGCCAGCGTGCGGTGCACCCGGGAGTACGTGGAGTCCAGCAGGAAGAGTTCCCGGGATGACAGCCCGATCAACAGGCTCATGAGACCGAGAAGCACGGCACCACCAGCCCAGTTGTTGGTGGCCGGGTTTTCCAGCACGGAGGCCACGGCAACCACGACGGGCCCGGCCGCAAGGGAAGAAATCCTGGGTGCGGCTGTCCGAAGTGAACGGGCACCGGCCCACACACTCGCGGCGCCGGCGACCAGCAGCACGTTCCCCAGCGGGTTGGCCCAGACTTGATGCGCCGTGCCATCCGGCAGGTATGCGGCGGACCCGGTGAGGAGCAGGATCAGCGACGCACACCACCAGCCGCTGTAGGCGGCACGCGTCCGGCGGAAACTGAGGAAGTAGAACAGCAGCAGCAGCGTCAGCGCCACAACAGCGAACACGACACGAACGGTCGAGGTGTCCAGTACCATATCGAGGCCCCCGGTCCGCGCGTAGTTGACACAAGATCGTTTCGACCAGCGCCGCGATTTCCATCAGTATCGCACCCCGGCCAATGAACCATGCATATCGCCCGAAAAGTTCCGCAAGACCCTCACCGGAGGCTGTTGGGCCCGGTGGCCGCCCGCCGAGTTCGGACGGCCTGTTTTTGCGGCTTGTTACGACACCCTGCTTAGGCGCTCCAGAGCTTGAGGATCCGGCGGGTCGTGTGGCCGCCGTCGGGCGCCATGTCCAGGAGCGCGATCCAGCTCAGGACCAGTTCGTCGCCCTCGCTGACCCTGTCGCCTCCCCGGTGGGACACATGCGGGCGGTATCCCGCCAGCGTGTACCCGGGGGTGGGGATCCGGCCGGACAGCTCCGCCACGACCGCCACCAGCGCCTCGTGCAGTTCCTGCAGCGGCAAGCTCGGTGCGATCAGGGTGACCGGGACGACCCCGGACCGGCCGAAACCTGATTCACCCCCGGCCGTGATCCGGCTGCCGAGCGCCACCGCGACCGGTTCCGTCAGGCGTCCGGCAATTCGTTCTGCGAGAGGGTCGCCGGCGGCCGGCACCCGGTCCGCTTCGCCCGCGGGTGCGGGTGCGGGTGCGGGTGCGGGTGGCTGATCGGCGACGTCGAACCTGACCAGCGTGATGTGCATCGGCCAGTCATCACGGAGGAATTCGAACCCCTCGGCAACGGGCTCCAGAAAGGCCACAACAATCAGGTTCCGCATGGGAAAAAGTCTGCCACGGAGCTGGCGCAGCCGGACCGCCTACCCTCTAGATAAGGCCCGGATCCGGACTAAACTGGAAAGCGGCCCCGGATGCGGCCTTGCGCTCAACCGCAGAATTGCGTCCCGAGTGCCTCCGGCCTGTCCCCCATGGTGCCGGGGGCACCTCCGCGTCAGGTCCCGCCGGAGGCACCTGACGGGTTGGGGATTCCCGGGAAACCCGGGCACGGTAAAGTTGCTCCGGACGATTCCATCCCGCCCCGCCGCTGATTCTTTGAAAGGCCCGCCATGAGCATGCTCGGTACCAAATGGAAGCTCCACGGCGACGGCAAGTCCATCCGCCCCGGCGAGGTCGTCAAACCGGATGAGCGCCTTGCCTGGCCGCTGACCATCGGCGTGGGGATGCAGCACGTTGTCGCTATGTTCGGCGCCACCTTCCTGGTCCCGATCATCACGGGCATGCCTCCGGCCACCACCTTGTTCTTCTCGGGCATCGGAACGCTGCTGTTCCTGGTCATCACCAGAGGCCGCGTGCCCAGCTACCTGGGCTCCAGTTTCGCTTTTATCGCCCCGATCATGGCCTCACAGCAGCAGTACGGCGTCGCCGGTGCGCTCGGCGGCGTGGTGCTGGCCGGCGTCGCGCTGGCGATCATCGGTGCAGTGGTGCAGAAGTTCGGCGCGGGGTGGATCAACCGGCTGATGCCGCCGATCGTCACCGGCGCCATCGTGGGGCTGATCGGCCTCAACCTCGCCCCCGCCGCGAAGAACAATTTCGACGCCGCCCCGATCACGGCCCTGATCACGCTGGCCACGATCATCCTGGTGAGTGTGTTCTTCCGCGGCATCGTGGGCCGGCTGAGCATCCTGGTAGGCGTCGTGGTGGGCTACCTTGTGGCGATGCTCCGCGGCGAAGTGGATTTCTCGAAGATCGACGCAGCGGCGTGGGTGGGGCTGCCGCACTTCCAGACCCCCGAGTTCCACCCCGGCGTCATCGGCCTATTCGTACCGGTGGTGCTGGTACTTGTGGCCGAGAACATCGGCCATGTGAAATCCGTTGCGGCCATGACCGGCCAGAACCTCGACGGCGTCTCCGGACGTGCGCTGATGGCCGACGGCGCCGCCACCGTACTGGCAGGCCTGGGCGGCGGATCGGGCACCACCACCTACGCGGAAAACATCGGCGTGATGGCCGCCACCAAGGTGTATTCGACGGCGGCCTACTGGGTGGCCGGCGTCTTCGCCGTAGTCCTGAGCTTCTCGCCGAAGTTCGGCGAACTCATCGCCACCGTCCCGGCCGGCGTGCTGGGCGGTGCGGCCACCATGCTGTACGGCATGATCGGGGTCCTGGGCGTGAAGATCTGGGTGCAGAACAAAGTGAACTTCTCCAATCCCATCAACCTGACCACGGCCGCCGTAGCGCTGATCGTCGGCATCGCGGACTACACCTGGACCATCGGGGACCTGAAGTTCACCGGTATCGCACTGGGTTCTGCCGCGGCGCTGGTGATCTACCACGGTATGAAGGCCATCGCGAAAGCCCGCGGCACGGTCGCGGAGCCGGAAACCGAGGAGCCCGCTGCTGTGGCTGCGTCGAAAGCCGCCGCCAACGCTGCGGCGAAGCGTGCGCCCAAGAAACGGCGCTAAGCGCTCCCGGACCCAGCGGACAGGCCGGCGTCCTGCCACCGGATGCTGGCAGGGTGCCGGCCCCCAGCCGCCGAGCGGGTTAGCCGGCGTCGAACGGTGCCTCTTCGTCACTGGCGTCGTTCGGAGTCTCACTCTCCGGCTGGTCCGTCCCGGAGCCGTCGGGCAGTCCCGCGGCGTCCTGGCCGGGCTCCGAGGAGAACGGCCGCCCGGCGTCGGGCTCTTCGGTGTTGGAGTCATCCATCTCGGCCTCCGCTGACGGCATGGCCACCTCGGAATTCTCCGAAGCGTCGGCGTCGTAGCCGGGAGTTGTGCTGGCGTTCTCTGAACTCATTTGGTCCTCCGTTCCTCCGAAGCGTCCTGCCCCGGGTTCTCCTGCACTGTCCTGGTCTTCGGCGCCGAACTGGCTCAGGTCCGGGGCACCGGCCGGGTAGGTCTCCCCGTCCGGGCTGTCCTGGCTGAGTCCGGCGGCGTCGAAGGCCTCTTCCTCACGGGGCTGGGCGAAGTTCTTCGCATCTCCGCCGGGCAATTCCTGTTCTGCCGTCGGCGTTCCATAGCCGCCGGTCTCTTCGAGGGGCTCATGCTGGTTGTCCTGAGTCATTTCGATCCTCCATCACACATTGTCCGCCTGCCCAAGGTGTCGGTTTTCGAGGGAGTTTCCCCGGCGACCGGCGCAAACCGGCCGCTCGGATCTTTTCCTTCGTAGTCAACAGTTCCACCCTATCCGAAACATAATCAGCAACCTTAGTACTGGCTCGAATCATTCGGGGTCCCGGGGTCCCTCGCGCGCCGCGGCCTGCATCAGGCCCCTTCGAGTGCCTGGCTGGTAGCCCGGGTGAGGTACTTCGCGGCATTGGCGACGGCGTCGGCCGGGCTTCCGGCGAGGTCCAGCAGTTGCACGGCGGCTACCACGCCGTGTCTGGCGAGGTCCTCCGGAGTGACCAAGATCCGCCCGGCCACCACGATCACCGGGATCCCCAGTTTCTGCGCTGCGTCGGCCAGCGCAATCGGTGCCTTGCCGGTGAGCGACTGGGAGTCCAGCGAACCCTCACCGGTGATCACGAGGTCCGCCCGGGCGAGCTTCCCGGCGAGGCCGGTGAGTCCGGCGACCAGCTCGAAGCCGCCTTCCAGCGCCGCGTTGCCAAAGGCCATGAACGACGCCGGGAAGCCGCCGGCCGCACCGGCGCCCGGAACGTTGACGTCCCGGCCGGTCGCACCGCGCAGCACCGAGGCCCAGTTCCGCAGACCTGCGTCAAGCAGTTCCACGGCATCCCCGTCCGCACCCTTCTGCGGGGCGAAGACATGGGCGGCTCCGTCACTGCCGAACAGCGGGTTCCGGACGTCGACGGCGATCCGGAACCGCACGGCGGTCAGCCGCGGGTCGAGGCCGCTGGTATCCACCGAGACCACGTCCGCGAGGAAACCGCCGCCCAGCGGGACCACGTTGCCGGCGGCGTCGAGCGGCTTGAGTCCCAGCGCGCGGAGGGCGCCGCTTCCGCCGTCGCTCATGGCCGAGCCGCCCAAGCCCAGCACAATCTCGGTGGCGCCGGCGTCCAGTGCCGCGGCGATAAGCTGGCCGCAGCCGTAGCTGTGGGCGCGCAGGGCATTGGCCGGAGTCGGGTCCATGTGCGCCAGTCCGGAAGCCTGCGCGGTTTCGATCACTGCGGTGCCGCCGCCAAAGGCGTCCTGGCGGAGGGCCCACGCGGCGCCGACGGGCGCCAGGATCGGGCCGACGACGGCGTTAATCCGCTCTTCGTATCCGGCGGCGATAGCCGCGTCAAGCGTCCCTTCGCCGCCGTCGGCGACCGGAAACTGGAGAGCCTCGGCGTCGGGGTAGACGCGCAGGGCGCCTTCGGCGATGGCTGCGGCGGCTTCGGCGGCGGTGAGGGAGCCCTTGAACTTGTCCGGGGCGATGAGGATACGCATGGCTCTATCCTGCCAGCAGCCGCAGACAGCGGCTGCCCGGCCGGCCGTCGTCCGGTGTGCGCCAGGCGCCAGGCGTCAGGCGCCCGGCCGTTAGGGCCGCCAGCTGCCGCGTTCCTGCAGGACTTCCTTGAGCAGGTCGGCGCGGTCCGTGACGATCCCGTCAACGCCGAGGTTCAGGAGCCGGTGCATTTCGGCGGGATCATTGACGGTCCAGACATGCACGTGCAGGCCGTGCCGGTGGGCCCGCCGGACGAATCCTGGCGTCACCACAGTTACGGCGCCGTAACTGACGGGGACCTGCAGGGCGTGGACGCCGCGGAGCGCGCGTGCCGCCACGAGGCGCAGGAAGGGATCCGGCAGCACCGGGCCGAGCAGGACAAACAAGGCATTGGACACGATTCCGGCCGAGCCCGCGGCGGGCCGGCTCAGCTGTTTCAGCACGGCACGGCGTCGGCGGTCCGAGAAGCTGGCAATCAGCACGCGGTCATGCAGTCCGTAACGTTCGATCGCCGCAGCCAGGGCGTCCACCGACCTCCAGTCCTTGACGTCGAGATTTAGTCGGACCTCCGGAAAGGCAGTGACGAGTTCCTCGAAAAGCGGGATGGGCTCGGCCCCGCTGATCCTGGCGCGGGCAACAGTCTCGGCGGAAAGCTCCGAGATCCGGCCGCTGCCGTCCGTGACACGGTCCAGGGTGTCGTCGTGGAACAACAGCAGGACGCCGTCGGCGGTGGTGTGGACATCGGTTTCCAGGTGCCGGTACCCCAGTTCGACGGCGGCGCGGAACGCGGCCATGGAGTTTTCCAAGCCGTCCCGGGAAAAACCGCGGTGAGCCATGGCGAGGGGTACTCCCGGCACGGCATCACCGTCGTCGCCCGGGCCGCCGGGGGCGAAAAAGGGATGCGGGTTCGTCACCCCTGAAGCGTACCGGAGCAGTCCGCCCGGGTGTCCGGATCAGGAAGCGTGCGGGAGGATTTCGACGCCATCGCTGCAGTGCAGCAGCGTGCGGCCGCGTCCGCCGTCGAGGTCTACCCAGACGGCGGTGTGATCCGAAGTGACGGCATGTACCTGGCCGCCCGTTTCATAGCCCGGCGCCAGGCGCACGCGGATGCGGTCACCCTGCCGAAGGCTCCGCCACCGGGCATCCGGATCCACCCGGCGCAGGGGCTGTTCGTGCAGGTTGTGTGTGCGGTACTTGGCCATAATTCCCCACCATCAGTGAATAATCTGTCGCGAATCTTCAGCGTAGGAGGCGAAGATGAACGCCAGTTGACCGAAAGCCGTGAGTCGGTGCCGCGGGTGCGGTGCGGCGCGGCGGCCGGCGGGCCGCGGCGGCCGGCGGGCCGCGGGGGCCGCGGGGGCCGGGGGCCGCGGGGGCCGCGGGCCGCGGGGGCCGCGGGCCGCCGATCCCGGCTCAGGGCAGCCGGACGCCCAGGGCTGCGAGCTTGGCCTCGAGGATCTGGGCAACACCGTCGTCGTCGAAATGCGGGGCCTGCTGGCCAGCGGCGCGGATGGCCTCCGGGTGCCCACTGGCCATCGCGTAGCCGTCACCGGCCCAGCGCAGCATCTCAATGTCGTTGGGCATGTCCCCGAATGCCACCACGTCATTTGATCCGATACCCAGTCCGGCAGCGTATTCTGCGAGGGTGACGGCCTTGTTGACCCCGGGGAGGGAGAGTTCCAGGAGTGCCATGTTCGGCGCAGAGTGGGTGGCCGCAGCCAGATGCGCGACGGCGGGCGTCACCTCGGCCAGGAATTCATCGGCGCTGCCCTCCCGGACGATAGCGAGGAACTTCACCACGGAGTCGTCCGCCGAGAGGGTGCTGTGCAGCGGCGCGGGGGTGAATTCGGCGAGCAGCCTGCTTGAGCCGTTCTCGAGGAACCCCGGCTCGAGGTGGAAGCCGGTCAGCGTTTCGGCCGCGAACAACGCCGCGGGGCGCAGGCGCTGGATGATCCGGCGGGCCTCGAAGACGGCGTCGAGCTGTAGGCCCCGGGCCGACACCATCCGGTCCGCCGCCAGGTCCCAGACCACCGCGCCGTTGGAGCAGATGACGGTTCCGGTGTGGCCCAGCCGGTCCTGCAGGGGGTGGAGCCAGCGTGGCGGACGTCCGGTGACGAAGACGAGTTCCACTCCGGCATCGCGGCAGGCATGGAACGCCCGGACCGTCCGGTCACTGATTCTGCCATCGTGGCCGAGGATCGTTCCGTCAATATCACTTGCTACCAGCCGCATACCGCCAGTCTACGTCGGCGGGCCGGGGCGGGTTCCCATTCCGCGCAGCCTGGCGCATGGGGGGCCCACCGTCCTGCGGGCGCCATTTCGACGGTTCCGTGCGCGCTCGACGCTTGTTTACGTCGAGTGCGCACGGAACCGTCGAAACGGGCCTGTTAGGTGCCGGTGCCGTCCGGGGCCTGCGCCCTTTGCTCCATCCGGTTCAGTTCCGCGCGGCTGGGCGGGTTGGCGCCGGCCCGGGACACCGTCACGGCTGCCGCGAAGGCGGCACGGGCCAGGAGTTTTCGGAGGCTGCCGGCGGAAATCCCACGGAGGTTCTTGCGGTTCTGCGCCCCGACCAGGCCCAGATCCACCACGCCGGACAGCAACGCCGCCATGAAGGAATCCCCGGCCCCGACCGTATCCGCCACGGTCACGGAAGGCGCGGGGAAGTGCGTTTCGCCGGAAGCGGTGACGCCCCAGGGCCCTTTGGCACCGCGGGTTACCACCACCATGGCCGGGCCTTCGGAACCGGCGGGTGAGAGCCAGCGGCGAGCCGAATCCAGCGGATCCGCACCCGGATACAGCCATTCAAGGTCCTCGTCGGAAGCCTTGACCACGTCGGCCAGCGCAACGAATTTTTCGGCCTGCCGGCGCGCGTAGGCAACGTCCGTGATGATGCTGGGCCGGCAGTTCGGATCAAAGCTGATCGTCGCCAAAGAATGGGCATGCTCGACGGCGGCGAGCACCTCGGCGGCGCCGGGCGCCAGCATGGTGGCGATCGAGCCGGTGTGCAGCAGCGTTGTGCCCTGCAGCAGGAACGGCAGCCGGTCCGCGAGGCCGGGCAGCTCCCAGGCGAGGTCGAAGGTGTAGCTGGCAGCGCCGTCGTCGTCGATCAGGGCGGTGGCCACGGACGTCGGCAGCCCGTCCGGCCCCATCGGGGACAGCACGGAACTGCTCTTCAGGTGCGCCGCAACAGATTCACCGTAGGCGTCGCGGCCGTAGCGGCCGATGAACTGCACCGGATGGTCCAGCCTCGCAAGCCCCACCGCCACATTGAGGGGGCTTCCGCCGACGTGGGCCTGGGTACCGGTGGAACGCTGGACCACATCAACAAGGCCCTCGCCAATAACTGTGAGCATGCTCATACTCTGCCAGAAAACCCCGACCCGGGGCGTCAGTATCGCCGAAGCCAATGTCGCCAGCGGCCGGTCTCGCCGAAGCCAATGTTGCCGGCGCCCGAAAGTTCCTGCGCCGTTTCCGGGGTAGTCCCGGGGGCCCCGCTGGACGGGCTATCGTTCGGAGCCGCCCTGCTGGTAGACATCCGGAATGCCGTCGTGGTCGGAGTCGATCTTCTCTTCCTCCTCCGCCTTCCGGTAGTGGCGGTTCCGGGTGCGCAGCACGGCGGTGGCCAGCAGGGCGGCCAGCACCGAGGCCGCGAGGATCCCCACCTTGGCGTGGTCATCGTGGATGTTGCCGTGCCCGAAGCTCAGCTCGGCCACCAGCAGGGAAACCGTGAAACCAATCCCGGCCAGAAGTGCCACGCCGAAGATGTCGATCCACTTAAGCGAGCTGTCCAGCGTTGCCCGGGTGGCTTTGGTCAGCAGCCAGGTGGTGCCCAGGATCCCGATTGGTTTGCCCAGGACGAGGGCCAGAATGATACCAACGGCCACAGGGTCAGTCAGGGCCGAGCCGAGTCCTTCCCAGCCACCCACGGCCACTCCGGCGGAGAAGAACGCAAAGATCGGGACGGCGATTCCGGCGGAGATCGGGCGGGAGCGGTGTTCGAAGATTTCGGCCAGGCCGGGTCCGGCGTCCGGCCCGCCGCTCGCCTGTGACCGCAGCACCGGGATGGCGAACCCCAGCAGGACGCCGGCCACGGTGGCGTGGATCCCGGAGGCGTGCACCAGGACCCAGGTAGCGAGGCCCAGCGGCAGCAGGATGATCCAGGCGGCTTGTGCGTTGACGCCGAAGAACCGCCGGTACTTCTGGGCCAGGAAGGTGTAAAGGGCCAGCGGAATGAGCGCCCACAGCAGCGGCAGGGCCTGGATGTCACTGGAGTAGAAGATGGCGATGATGGTGATGGCGATCAGGTCGTCCACCACAGCCAGAGTGAGCAGGAAGATGCGCAGGGCGCTGGGCAGATGCGAGCCGATGATGGCCAGCACGGCGACGGCGAACGCGATGTCCGTGGCAGTGGGAATCGCCCAGCCCCGCAGGGTCTCCGGGCTCGCGAGGTTGACGACGGCGTAGATAACCGCCGGGATGATGACGCCGCCCACTGCCGCAGCGACCGGCACAATCGACTTGCTCAGCTGCCGCAGGTCCCCGGCAATGAACTCGCGTTTAAGTTCAAGGCCCACCAGGAAGAAGAAGATGGCGAGCAGCCCGTCGGCGGCCCACGTGCCGAGGCTCAGTTCAAGATGCCACGGCTCGTAGCCGATCTTGAAGTCGCGCAGGGCGAAGTAGCTCTCCGAAACCGGCGAGTTGGCCCAGATGAGGGCGATCACGGCGGCTGCGACGAGCAAGGCGCCGCCGACCGTCTCCTTGCGGAGGATCTCGCCGATCCGGAGGAATTCGGCGTAGCTTCCGCGGCCCAGGACTGTGGTGAGGCGGGGGCGGGGGGGAGGTGTGGGGCTCATACGGGAGTCCTAAAAGTTGGGTCGACAGAACTATGCCGACCAGACTTCCCGGCGCACCTGCACCCCAGTCTAGTGGGTCAGGCCAGGGTGCTGAAGCGTTCGGCTTTGGCCTTGCTGCCCTGGACGATGATCTGGTCGTCGTCGTAGAGCACCGTCTGCGCGGTCGTGTGGCCCCAGATCCCGCCGGGACGTTTGACTGCCACGATGGTGATGCCGTACTTGTCCCGGAGGCCCAGTACTCCCAGCGGCCGGTCGCGTACGCCGGCGGGCGGGCTGGTCCGGATCATCACGAAATCGTCCTCGAATTCCACATAGTCAAGAATCGAGCCGAGGACCAGGTGCGCGACGCGCTTGCCCATGTCGTGCTCCGGCCGGATGACGTGCTCGACGCCGAGCTGGCCCAGGATCTCGGCGTGCGGTTCACTGATGGCCTTGGCCCAGATCTGGGGATGCTGGAATTTCAGGATCCGGGAGGTCGTCAGGATGCTGGCTTCGATATCCGAGCCGATCCCGACCACCGCCCGGTCGAATTCGTGGACGGAGAGCTGGCGCAGCACCTCCTCCTTGGTGGAATCGGCCCTGACCACATGCGTGAGGCGTCGATTAAAGGACTGAACGATTTCTTCGTTGGAGTCGATGCCGAGCACTTCGGTACCCTGCGCCTCCAGTTCCAGGGCCAGCGAACCGCCAAAACGGCCGAGGCCGATCACCACCACCGAGGATGCCTTGTCGCTGGCGGCGGAGTGGGACGAAAAGATATTCCTAGCCAATGAGGGGCCTTTCCTTGGGGTACTCGTAGAGTGTGGGTCGTTCGCGCAGGGCCAGCGCCGCGCCGAGCGTCACCGGACCCAGCCTCCCGACAAACATCAGCAGGATCAGGACGAGCTGGCCCGCGGGAGGGATTGCGGCGGTGATGCCGGTGGACAGCCCCACCGTGGCGAAGGCCGAGATGACCTCGAAAAGAATCCGCTCCTGCCCGAAGTCGGTGATCAGCATCAGGAACATCGTGGATCCCGTGACCAGGGCGATCGCCAGGAGCACCACGGTGATGGCCTGGCGGTGGACGGCGCGGGACAGCCGCTTGCCGAAAATGTTCACGGCCGTTCCACCCCGCAGTTCGGTGCTGAGGATGAAGAACAGCACAGCGAAGGTGGTGATCTTCAGGCCTCCGGCAGTACCGGCCGGGCCGCCGCCGATGAACATGAGGATGTCCATGCCCAGCCAGGAAACCGGATTCATCTGGGCTATATCGACGCTGTTGAAGCCCGCGGTGCGGGTAATGACGGACTGGAAGAAGCCGGCCAGCACCCGCTCGGCAGGATGGAGTCCGCCGAGGGTTGCCGGATTCGCCCATTCGACGGCGGTGAGGAACACGGTGCCGCCTACCAGGAGGATGGCTGAACCGACGAGGACGAGCTTCGTGTTCATGCTCCAGTGGATCGGACGCCGGTAATGTCGGCCCAGTTCGAAGAGGACCGGGAATCCGAGTCCGCCGATGATCACCGCGGCGGCTATCGGCAGGCAGATCCAGGGGTCGCCGACGAACCCCATCAGGTTGTCCGAGTACAGGGCAAAGCCGGCGTTGTTGAAGGACGAAATTGAGTGGAAGACCCCGTGCCAGGCCGCCTTGCCCAGCGGATAGCCGTACCCGGCCATAAACCGGATGCTGAGAATCAGCGCCAGGGCCGCTTCCACGGCGAGGCTGATGAGCAGCACGCCGACCAGCACGCGGCGGACGTCGCCGAAGCCGCTGCTCTTCGTTTCCGTGGCAGCGGATATCCGGGACTTCAGCCCCAGCCTGCGGGCGGTCAGGACGCCCAGCAGCGTGCCAAACGACATAACACCAAAACCGCCGATCTGGATCAGGACGAGGATGACCACCTGGCCGAATCCGGTCCAGAAGACCGGCGTGTCCACGGTAATCAGGCCGGTGACGCAGATCGAGGAGGTGGCAGTGAACAGCGCTTGCAGAAACGTCGCCCCACCCTCGCCTGCCTTGGCCACCGGGAGCAGGAGCAGTACGGTGCCGGCGGCCACTGCACCGGCGAAGCCGAGGACGATCACCTGGGCAGGGTGGCGCGGCGCGAAGGACCGGACGAACTTGGTGACGCCCGTTGCCAGGGCGTGCAGGAACGCGGGAACTTCAGCTTGCATAGGGGTCACGCTACCACCGGGCGGGGGCTGCACCGGATGGGGTTCTGCTCAGCAGTTGCTGCACAAGTTCCCGGCACTTCCGGTAGGCGGCGGCCTTTGGGTCAATCAGGGCGAAGTGGTCCCCCGGCACCTTGAGCAGCTGGACCGGGGCGCCGGCAGCCTTGGCCGCTGCGGCATAGGACTCAGACTGGCTCACCGGAACCGTGTCGTCTTCTGTGCCGTGGACGGCATATACGGGGATGCCCAGCGGCAGCGCACTCATGGGGTCCACGTATTTATGCCGTTTGGGGTATTTTTCCGAGGAGCCGCCCAGTAGGTTGCTGACCGCGCCGTTGCTGAGGTTCAGCCTTTCCGCCTCGGCCAGATTCAGCACTCCTGACTGACTAACGACGCCCGTGAGGTTCACCTCGCCGTCGTCGTCCTTGCGCAGCAGTTGGCGGTCCGCGTCCGGGGCACCGAGCTGCCCGAGCCGGCTTCGTCCGGCCGCCCAGAGGGCCAGGTGGCCGCCGGCGGAGTGGCCCAGGGCCACCACGCTGTCAAGTCCGAGTCCGTGGTCAGCCGCTACGTCACGCAGTTTGTCGATCCCGGCCAGCACATCGGAAAAGGTGTTCGGCCAGCCGCCGCCGTTGCCGGCGCGGCGGTACTCCAGGTTCCAGGCGGCCATTCCGTGCGCCGCAAGGTCCTTAGCGAGGGGTTCGCCGAGTTCGGCACCGTACTGCGAGCGCCAGTAGCCGCCGTGGATGACCACCACCACGCCCTTGGGCACGGCAAGATCCGGCAGGAAGAGCTCCCCCCACTGGCTGGAGTCATCGCCGTAGCTGTACTTGTGCCGCTTCACAGTGTCCTCCTCAGGGCCTGCTGAACAGGCGGCGGAGACTGCCCCCAGAGTCGCGGCCGCTGCGGCCGCGATCAAAGCCCGACGCCGCACATCAGCCATGGGGAGAGCCTACCTTGGGTGCCGCGCGGCGGTGCGTAAGGCGGCGCCGTCGTCGTACCTCCGCCGTAAGCTGGACGCATGGCGAGTAACTGGGACCGGCTGGAACCGAGCCTGCGCGAATCCGTGCAGGACAACGTGGAACTCTACGAGCGGGTCCGTCCTGCCCTGAAACTGGTGACCCGCGAGGTCCTGCTGACGCTGCGGTCCATGCTGAAGGGCACCGAGGTGACCCCGCTGTTCGTCACCGGCCGCACCAAGACCGTGGAATCCTTCCGCGAGAAGATCTCCCGCACCGAGGAGCCGCTGGAGCCCGGCGGCCCTCCGGTACTTAAGTTCCCCGACCCGTTCCGGACCCTGAATGACATGGTGGGCATCCGCGTGATCACCAAACTGCCGGCGGAAAACGCGGTGGTGGCCAACCTGATCAAGCGCCAGCGTCAGCTCTTCGACTGCCGCGGGGACCGCGAAAAGGACATCGGCTCCATCGAGTCGGGGACTTACGGCTACTCCAGCCGGCACCTGATCCTGCGGACCATCCAGAACGAGGCCGTCAAGGAGTATCAGCAGGCTGTCAACCCTGATGTCCAGCCGAACGGCAGCTACTTCTTCGAATGCCAGATCCGCACCGTGTTCGCGCATGCCTGGAGCGAGATCGAACACGACATCCGTTTCAAGGCCGAGGACCCGCGTGCCTGGACCCCGCACTTCGACCGCCAGTTCACCGCCACGGCCGCCATGCTCGAAACCGTGGAAGGGGCGTTCGCTGACCTGCACGAGCGCTACGAGGAGGTCCGCAGCTACTGGGACATGGACGGCGAAGGGGCCGCGCCGCTCACCCCGAACCGGATCCGCGACGTGTGGCGGACGCTGCTGCCGCACGTGGACCGGAAGGTCGACGACGACTGGGGCTGGGCCGCCGAACTCATGGCGGCGCACGGGCTCAACCAGACCATGCAGCTCGCCGGGCTGCTCAGAGCCAACCGGATCACCGAGGTCCGCAAGGCCCTGGACCACCGCTACTCTCCCGGCCCGGACCGGCTGCTGGATGACCTGCTGCTCTGGCAGTACGGCACCAAACACATCGAACTCACCGCTGAACCGGCCGACGCCGTCCCGCACCCGCGGCGCGACAGCCTCCTGCGGCGGCTGAAGCAGATTGAGCGGTACCGGCTGACGCAGGGGTAGGGAACGCGCTGATCCTAGAGCGCGGTTGGCTCCAGCCGTTCCTCGAGCACTTCAGCGGTTGGGCCCCCGGACTTTTCCAGCCGCACCCGGTAGGCGGCTTTGTCTGGCACTTCAGTGAGCGCTTCGACGAGTTCGGTCCCGCGGTAGAGCAAGCCCACGCCGTCATCGGTGCAGTGGGTCTCGCCTAACGTCCCGTCCGCCACCAGACGGTGCACGAGGGGACGGCGTGCAGCTTCGGAGTCGTAGTGGACCCCGTTGTCGTACGGCAGCAGCCCCAGCCCGTTGCCCACAGCGCGAAGCTCGGGTCCGAACGAATCGGTGGTCCCGCCGTCGAACCAGCAGATCGAACCGGCCGACACCCCACCGCTGATCCCCGCTGGCGGTGCCGACGTGGGCAACTTTGGGCGCCCGGCCGGTGGCACCGGACAAGTCCACCGCGTGATGGACCAGCTTGTTGAATTGCAGCCGTGTCCGCGCCCCAGGTTTGTAGCCACCGGAGGTCGCAAGAATTGTCGGGCTTTCGGCAGCCATAGCTGGGTCCTCCTTGGTCGGGGAAGTGCGGTGGTGGAGTCGAGCGTACAGGCGGCCGGGCCTCCCGGGCTTTTTCGATGCGCAAATCCCCCGGCGCTACCGGAATTCCGGTAGCGCCGGGTTATTTGCGCGTCGCCGGGCGGGTTGCGCGTCGCCGGGCGGGTTGCGCGTCGGGGTCAGGCGAAGCGCGCCAGGGGGTTCCGCAGCCGGCCGGATTTCTGCAGGCCACCGGATGGGTCGGTGAGGTCCAGCATCTGCAGGTTGTTGCGCAGCTGCAGACGGTTCAGGCAGGACAATTCGAAGTCCTCCGCGAACAGTTCATGCCGGGCAAACTGCTCCGCGAGCTCGGGGTGCTCGCCCTGGTAGCTCCGGAGGACGGCCGCGGCGGCCCGCCAGAACTCGTCGCCGCTGAGCTTGCCATCTTCCTCCAGCTGGGCGCTGAGGAACCGGAAGATGCAGTCGAAGACGTCGGTGAAGATGGCGAGGACCATCTCCTCGTCGGGGATCTCCACCTTAATCCGTGCCACGTCTTCGGGCAGATCCAGCCGGTCACCCATGACCACGATCTCCTCGGCGATGTCCTTCATGACGGCACTGACGGGGACGCCGTTTTCCAGGATCAGGATGACGTTCTCGCCGTGCGGCATAAAGGCCAGCTCGTAGGAATAGAGGCAGTGAGCCAGCGGCACAAGATAAACCTCGAAGTATCGGCGCAGCCACTCCGCGGGTTCCAGGCCGGAACGCTCGATCAGCGCGGAAACCATCGGCTTGCCCGCGGCGTCAACGTGAAGGAGGGCGGCCATGGTGGTCAGTTGCTGCCCCTGTTCCAGCAGCGGCAGCGGACTCTCCCGCCACAGCGCGGAGAGCATCTTCCGGTACGGCGAATCCTTGGCGGTTGCCGCCTCGTAGTAGCCGTTGTGATAACCGATGGCAGCCACTTCCCGGATCACTTTCAGGCCGCGCTTCTGCAGCGCGGCGTCACTGTGGATCAGCCCGTGGAGCCAGTCGTTGATGGCCGGCGTGGCTTTCATGTACTGCGGCGACAGGCCCCGCATGAAGCCCATGTTCAGCACGGACATGGCCGTCTTCACGTAGCACTTCTCCGGCGACACCGTGTTGAAAAACGTGCGGATGGATTGCTGGGCCTGGTAACGGTCCGCACCGGTCCCCAGATGGACGATGTGCCGCTGCGCTAATTCGGCGGCGAAGGTCACGGTGAGCTTGTTATCCCATTGCCAGGGGTGGACCGGCATCAGGAAGTACTCCGCCGGATCAAGGCCCCGGGCGCCGAGCTCTGCGGTGAAGTACGCGACGGCGGACGTCCCCAGTTCCGCGTCGAGGTGGTTCCGGTAGCCGAGCCCCCCGCTGGCGGTGAAGACGGCCTTGCTCCGGTGCACCGCGATCCACTCCAGCTGCACGGGGGCTGCGGCCTCGGGCGCAAAGGCGCGGAAGTCGGCAATACCGAAGCCCAGCCGTCCGTTGTTGGCCACGAAGCAGGGGTGGCCTTCGGTCATGCTCCGCTCGATGGCCTGGAAGTCGACGGCGGCGTTGGCCCCGCCGGTCACGCCGGCTGCCAGCTCCTCGGCAGACGGCTGGCCCCTCCACTGCTTGTACGCGTGGCTGGCAAGCGTGCTGCTGATTTCTTCGAGATAGACCGGGAGCATCTCCTCGCGGATTCCCAGGGTGCCCCGGAATTCCGTGATGAAGCGCAGGGCATCGAGCTCAAGCCCCTCCTCCGCGGGACATGCCCATTCTTCGGCCCCCGAACCTGGCAGATCGGAACATGCCCCCGCGTCGAGGCGGCGGATGGACATGTCCGCGATGGACCAATGGTCGAGCTCCAGTCTCCGGGCCGTAAAGCGGTACTCCACGGCGCCGTCGTCGCTGATGATGCGGTAGTCGGCCGCTTTCTGCGCAACCCCCAGGACGTTCTGGCCGGATTCGACCGGCCCAGGTTCGCCAGGCCCGAACCCTTCAGCTCCACACCCCTCCGGCACCACGAGTTCCGGCACCAGGATCCGTTCGTGCGAGAACTCGGCGAGTGCCTTGCGGATGAGATGCCGGTTGGCGGCGGCCCAGCGTTCCGGCGTCAGATGGGCTGCGGCGGTACTGGAGGTCAGAACGGATTCACGTGCGGCGGTGGTCATAGTGGTGCTCCCTGGCGGGTCGGGGACAGGTGAAGCCCGGTGCGGGCCGAGTGGAAGGCTTCCCGGGTGCAGAAGCTGAGCAGCGCCCGCTTGCCGGGTAGCTCCACGAATCCGGCGGGCTCGAAGCCCAGCCGTGCGTTAAGAATGTGGATTTTCGTGTTGCGGGCGTCGGGTTCCACCACAACGCGCTCCACCTCCGTGGCGGCAAAAAGCCGTTCCAGGGCGGCTTCCATGACGGCGGCGGTGAAGCCCGTCCGGACCGGGCCGGCCGGCGGGGCGACCAGGAGGTGCATCCCGAGATCCCCCGGTTGGACGGAGTACACAGGGGCAAGCGGCGACAGCGCCGGACGGTATTCCTCCAGCAGGAAGGCGGGGACACCGTCGTCGAGCCCCAGCAACGCGTGGTGGTGACCGCTCGACCGGATTCTTGAGTACTCCGCCACGACGTCGTCAACGGTGCAGCCGAGCATGCCCCAGAAACCGGCGTACTCCCGTGTCACCCAGCTGTGGAGGAGCGGCGCGTCGGCCACTGGGTCCAGGCAGCGGAACGTGAAGCTCATGCCGAAACGTCCGCTGTTTCGGGGAAGCCCGCCGGGGATCCTGGCTGCGGCGGCGGGCCGAAGTGCTGGAACGCGATGCTGCGCTCCACCGGATAGATCTCGCGGCCCGTAATCTCGCGCAGGATGCAGGAGTTGCGGTAGGCGGCCATACCCAGGTCCGGCGTGACGAAGCCGTGGGTGTGCAGTTCTGCGTTCTGGACGAATATCTCGCCGGGTTCAACGCCGGTGCTGTAGTTGCGCTCCACGGCGAACCTTCCGTTACTGTCCCGCGCGATCCGGTCCTGTACCCCCGCCAGGAACGCCGGTTCCCGGTATGCGTAGCCGGTGGCGAGCACCACGGCCCCGGTCTCCAAGGCGTAGCCGGCGCCGGTCTCCGCATGCCGCAGCCGCAGCGTGTGCAGTCCCGCCGCCGCATCCCAGGAGGCTCCGGTGAGTTCCGAGTGGGTGAGCAGCCGGGTATCCACCATCCCGGAAAGGCTCTTGGTGTACAGGAGGTCGTAGATGGCGTCGATGAGCCCGGAATTAATGCCCTTGTAGAGGTTTTTCTGGCTCTTGATGAGGCCGTCGCGCTGCTCCTGCGGGAGAGTATGGAAGTAGTCCACGTACTCCGGCGACGTCATCTCGAGCGTCAGCTTGGTGTATTCGAGCGGGAAGAACCGGCCGGACCGGGTGACCCAGTTCAGCTGGTAGTTATGGACGTCGATCTCCTGCAGCAGCTCGTAGTAGATTTCCGCGGCACTTTGCCCGCTGCCCACGATCGTGATGCTCCGCTGGCGCTGGAGTTCACTCTTCCGGGGCAGGTACCCGGCGTTGTGGAGGACCAGCCCGCCGCCGTCGATGATGCCGTCACAGGCCGCCGGAACCAACGGCGAGGTTCCGGTGCCCAGCACCAGCCGCCGAGCGTGCAGCACCTCCGGCCCGTCCGGGCCGTCCACCGCCAGCCGGTACACGCCGCCGTCGTGCGTTATCCCCCGGACGTCCGTGCCGAAGCGGACGGACTCCAGCTGGCCGGCCACCCACTGGCAGTACTGGTTGTACTCGGCGCGCAGGGGGTAGAAGCTTTCGCGGATGTAGAAGCGGTAGAGCCGTCCCGTCTGCTTCAGGAAGTTCAGGAAGGAAAAGGGCGACGTCGGGTCGGCGAGGGTCACGAGGTCGGCCAGGAAGGGGACCTGCAGGTGGGCCGGTTCCAGCATCATGCCGGGGTGCCAGTCGAAGGATTCCCGGCGTTCCAGGAAGATGCCGTCCAGCCCGTCGACGGGCTCGCTCAGCGCCGCGAGGCCGAGGTTGAAGGGCCCGACGCCGACGGCGGCAAAGTCGTGGACGCGCTGCGGCGCCTGTGCGCTGCGGGCGCTCATGCCCTCGCCTCCGGCCGGGCGAGCAGCGATGCCCCGGTGGACCGCAGCAGCTCGAGGATGCCGCGGATGTCCTCCAACGTCGCCTCGGCATTGAGCAAGGTGAACTTCAGGTAGTGCCGGTCCGCCACCTTTGTACCTGCCACGACGGCCTCGCCGGAGGCAAAGACGGCGGAGCGGATGTCCTGGTTAAGGCCGTCCGCGGCCTCGTCGGACACGCGGCTGCCGTCCGGGTGAAGCGGCCGGAAGCGGAACACCAGGGTGCTCAGTTGCGGCGGTGCGGCGAGTTCAAAGTCGGGGTCCGAGGCCAGCACCTCCCCCACGCCCGACGCCAGGTCAATGGCCTGGTCAAAGAGCGCGCCGAGCTGGCCGGCTCCCATGATCCGCAGCGTCAGCCAGAGTTTCAGGGCGTCGAAACGGCGGGTGGTCTGAATGCTCTTGTCCACCTGGTTGGGGCGGTCGACGGCGGCGGCCGGGTTCAGGTAGTCGGCGTGGTATCTCACATGCCGGAGCGTGGCCGCGTCGCGGACCAGGAGGGCACTGGAACTGACCGGCTGGAAGAACGTTTTGTGGAAGTCGACGGTGACGGAATCGGCCCGGTGGATCCCGTCCAGCAGGTGCCGGTGCCGGCCGGACACCATCAATCCGCCGCCGTACGCCGCATCCACGTGGAACCAGGCGCCGGACCCGCGCGCCGCTGCAGCCAGCTCCGCGAGGGGATCAATCGCGCCGAAGTCGGTGGTGCCGGCCGTGGCCACAATCGCCATCGGCACCAGTCCCTCGTCCCGGGCCCGGGCCAGTTTGCCGGTCAGGGCACGGGGATCCATCCGGTGGTCCGGCCCGCACGGCACCGGCACGACGGCGTCGTACCCCAGCCCCAGCATCGACGCGGATTTCTCGATGCTGAAGTGGCTGTCCGCCGACGTGAAGATGCGCAGCTTCTCCAGGAGCGACGGCAGTCTGAACCCGTCATTTTCCGGATCCAGCCTCTGCCATTCCACGGCCTGGTTCCGGGCCAGCAGCAGGGCCTGGAAATTGGACTGGCTCCCGCCCGAGGTGAAGACGCCGTCCGCGGCTGCTCCCAGCCCAAGCTGCGCCGCGGCCCAGGCGATGAGCCTGCGCTCGATCAGTGTTGCACCGGCGCTTTGATCCCAGGTGTCCATCGAGGAGTTCACCGCAGACAGGACAGCCTCGGCAACGAGGGCCGGGATGACGACGGGACAGTTCAGGTGGGCCGCGTACTTGGCGTCGTGGAAGTAGACGGCATCCCGGAGGTAGACCTCCTCCAGTTCCTCGAGGGCAGCCGCAGTGTCGGGCAGCGGGGTGTCGAGATCCACGCTGTCGACCCGGGACTTCATCTCGCCGGGCGTGACACCGGTGAACGGACGCGTGCAGCGCGATACCTTGGCGGCCGCAGCCTCCACACCCTGCAGCACCTGGGCCGAGTACCGGGCCGCGTTGCGGGCATTGAAAAGGTGGGCGGTGGCCGATTTCACCAGCTCCGTCCGGGAGTCGCACAGGGTCGCCGGCCCGGGCGGGGATGCGTGATTGGGCACAGGAGTTCGAGGCGTCACAGAGGAATCCTTCGGTTGACGTTGTCAGTACTTAGCCAACCCTTACTTAGGCAGGCCTTAACGTCAAGTTTGTATGACTTAATTCCTCCGGGCGCTGTGCTCGGCCCTATCTGTGGGCGTAGGTGAGGCAGTCGGCATTGTCCGCCCCGGGCCCGACGTGCACCTCGGCGGCATTGCACATCAAGTGGTCGTTGTTGGCACATTCGGAGCGTTGGCAAGCTCCGACGTCGGCCAGCACCTTGGGTAGGCCGCCGTGGACGCCGATATCGATGAATGTGGCGCAGGAGGCGTGATTTTCAGCACCGCCCACCGTGATGGCGGCGGCGTTGCACGAAGAGTGATCGTTGAAAGAGCAATTGCTAACGCTGCAGTCGGCTACGTGAGTGCTCATTGGAAGGTCCTCCATGGTCTGGCCACCCGGGCTGGGCGGCTCCTTAAGTCCACGGTAGGCCCGGTCTGCGCAATCAAAAAGACCCAATTGTGTGAGCTAATTTGTCGGGGGTGCCGGGGCGGTCCTCTCCGGTGCTCACCGGCCCTGACCCAGTCCTGACCGGCCCGCGGAGGGTGACGGGCCGGCGGCCGGCGCGGCCCGATCGCGTCTTCGACGCGCGAAATTCCTGGCGCTACCGGAATTCAAGCCGCGCCAGGAATTTCGCGCGTCGCGGGGTGGTTCGCGCGTCGCGGGAGGGTTCGTGCGTCATGTCTCCGGGCCCCGGAACCTCGCAACGTACAGCCGCTGCCAGGGTGTCTCCACAGCACCCGGGAGGTAGTTCCGGCGGACGAAGGCTACCGCGTCCGCTGCCGGCACTCCGTCCAGGATGGCGATACAGGCGAGGGCGGTACCGGTTCGCCCGCGGCCGCCCAGGCATGCGACCTCAACCCGCTCGTCCGCGGCACGGCGCCAGGCGTCCGTCAGCGCAACAAGGGTGTCGGCGTCGTCGGCTGGCAGCCGGAGATCCCGCCACCGGACCCATCGGGAGTCCCAGCCGGGCGGCTCCGGAGCTTTGCCCAGCAGGTAGAGCCCAAAGCCGGGGTGCGGGCCGGCCGGAAGCGGCCTGCGCAGGCCGCGGCCGCGGATGAGGCGGCCGGAGGGAAGTTCGAGGACTCCCTCCGTCCCCGCCTCCCACGTCCGCGTCATGCTCCCGAGGGTAGCCCCTGCCGCTGGTGAATTGAGGCTGCCTCAGCGATCGCCGGGTGCTTCGCCGTTTCCGACGGCCTCAATCCAGTCGACGGCCTCGTCCGAGAAATGAAAGCCAGAGGGCCCGATCTCCCCCACCCACCAGGCGTCGAGTGCGACAGAGCCGCCGGCATTCGCGATCTCAACAAGAGTCTCCGCCGGAACTGCGTCGCCGTTGTTATCAATCAGCCGTTCCCGCGTCGAGGGCCGCAGCTTCGGCCACCATTGCTCGATACTCATGGTCGCAGTCTGTCATGGCCCGGCATCCGGTGATAGCCGGGCAGGACCAACGCGGGCTGGGGCACCGCACCTGGCAGCCAGCCTTGTCCGGTGACCGTGCGGACCGCTCGGGCCCTGTCATACCTCGTCACCCGGGCGTCCGGGAATCCGGCGAACTGCGGGACTCAGCGGCGCCAGCAGAACGGCGTCGTCGTTGACACTCGGAGCAGGCCGTAGCGTTCCAGAATCGGCCGCGAATATTCCGTTGAATCGCTGTGGATGAACCTTTTGCCCAGCGACAAGGCGGCTCGAGCCCGGGCCGCGGTGACGGCGCGGTAAATCCCCCGGCCGCGCCATTCTTCGCGTGTAGCCCCGCCCCAGATGCCCGCGAATTCCGTATCCGGAACCGGTTCCAGGCGGCCCGCACTGACAATCAGCCCCCGATATTCGGCCACCCACAATTCCATCCCGTCGTCGTGGGCCACCCGACGCAGGATGGCGTCAGCATTGCCGTCGGAGACGGGACTGCTGAAAACCTTGTCCTGCATGGCGCTCATGGCCCGGATATCCGGTTCTTCGGTCACTCTCCGCAGGCTCACACCGGGCGGGAGGGTGACATCCACACCCAGCGCGCTGGCCGGGCCGATCATGATCGACTCTGCCTCTTCAGGCATAAATCCGTTCTTGAGCAGCGCCGCAGTGAGCCCGGGCGCATGATCGTGACCGCGGGTCTTCCACTCGACCCGCACGATTGCCGGATCCTCACGGTAGAACGCAAGCGCGTCCACCACCCACTGCGCGATCGTTTCGGCGCTGGCTCCGTCCAGGTCCTGATAAGTCACAAAACCCCGCCCGCCGGCAAAGGTCACAAGACGCAGGGGACCCAACCGCTTGACGGCCATCGCGCCGGGGGTCTCCGCATCCGTTCGGAGCTGCTGATCGTAGGCCATGAGGAGCTGTTTCGAAGTAGTCATCGGCCTCCACGGTACAGCGGCGGCAAAGCGGCGGTGCAGCGTCCGGATCCGGAGTCGGGGGTTGCCGGCCAGGCGTTTGCTCCGGTCCCAGGGGCGCCACCTTCGTTCCACGAAAGACCGCTGGTCCCGCTGCGCGGACTCAAGCGGTCCGTCGGGAATCTGTCTAGACTGGCGCAATGAGGTCGAATTGGGGGATCTTCCGCTCTGCCGCCGTCGTCATGGTTGCCGGCCTGCCGCTGACCGCCTGCGGCGTGACCGACGTCGTTTGTCCGGCAGCGGGATGGGTCAGCACCATCACTGTGCGGCTCGAAGGCGACATCACCGCCGTCGACCGCGTTGAACTGTGCACCGCGGAGGGCTGCTCGGTTCCCGACGCAGCCCTGCCTCAGCCCGCTTCACCGAAATCGGCGGTTCCCAGCGCTCCGGTGGACCCTTCGCCGTCCACGGCCCCCTTCACCGTATCCCGGACGGCGGTCAATTCCTGGTTGTTCACCGTCCGTGGCCATTTGCCCGGCGAAGTCACAACTCGCGTGCTCACCACAGGCGGCACGCTGACCGCCGAGCAGCAGTCCCGGCTGGAATGGACCAGGGTGGGCGGCTCGGAGGAATGCGGCGGTCCCATGGCAACACAATCCATCACCCTTCGCCTACCAGTACGGCCGCAGTGACCGCGGCCGTCCACCAACAAAAGGATCTTCCATGACCTTTTTCCAGGACTTCCCGGTGCCGCCTGTTCCCCCGCGTGGGCGGGCAGAGACGAACGTGCCGCCGGCCTGGGCCGGCGCCCCGCCTGATGAACTCCCGGGCGTAGTTCACATCGGTCAGTTCCTGCACCGGAGCCCCACGATGGTGATGGCCGTCAAGAGCGCGGACGTCTTCTCAACGGGTTGTTCGTTCGACCTGTCCTGGACCATCCGTCGGGGTGAACAGACGGATGAGGAGTGGGCAGATCTCAACGCCGTGTTCTTCCGGCACTGGCCGGGCGCCCGCAACGGCTCCGGCGGGGCTTCGATGCTCCTGTTCGGCGCGGCTTTCTCTGACGGTTCAAAATCGAGCACCGGCTCGCACCCGTTCGGATGGTTCGAAGGCACCGAGGAGCCGGCTCCGCCGGTCCTCCTGTTGCGAAACGGAGGCGGGAACGGCGGCGACGACGAGTTATCCGGCTCGGGCGCGCTCTGGCTCTGGCCGCTGCCAGCGGCCGGGAAACTCCGGCTGGTCGCAGAGTGGAAAGACTTCGGCCTGGCGGAGTGCTCCATTTCCCTTGACAGTTCCCAGCTACACGACGCCGTGTCCGGCGTGCAGAAATTCTGGTGACCGTGCGTCCAGCCCCGCAGTGGAGCTTTCTCCCGCACGGCCAGGACTGCCGTACCGCTGCGCCGGACTTATGACCGGCGTCCTGGGATCGTCCGGAATTCCCCGACGGCGTCTGCTGGGGCTCGGCGCCGTGGCCGCCGCGTCGGTCGCAGGATGCGCCAGCGGGACCTCGTCCAGCAATGCCCCGCCCGTAGCATTGCGCGCCGGCAGTTTCACGTCACGGTTTCGCCCGCGGGTACTTACGGGTTGGTCCGTGGCAATGCCGGACTCCACCGGTGGCGCCGTCCCCGGCTCCCTGCCAGTGGCTCTCTTCCTGCATGGCGCGCACGCGGACCACCGTATGGTCTTCGACGACCTGGACGCGGACCGAGTCCTGGCACGGCATATAGCGCGCGGCGGGACGCCTTTCGCGATCGCGGCTGTGGACGGAGGCGAAAGCTGGTGGCACCGCCGCGCCTCAGGCACAGACACGCCGTCCATGCTGATGGAAGAATTCCTCCCGTTGCTGGCAGGCCAGGGAATCGACACCGGCAGGCTCGCAGTTTTCGGCCTGTCGATGGGCGGTTTCGGCGCCCTGCTCCTTGCCGCCCAGCACCGCCTCCCAGGTCTCCGCGCCGTGGCCGCCATGAGCCCAGCAGTCTGGAGCCTGTACGACGCCGGCCGGTCCGACAATTTTGACAGCGCCGCGGACTTTGCGTCCAACGACATCTTTGCCCTGCGGCCGGAGCTGACGGCACTGCCGAAGAGAATTGACTGTGGCACAGCCGACAACCTGCTCTTCAGCGTGAAGGACTATGTGCAGGACCTCCCGGGTGAGCACTCGGGAGGTTTCCAGCACGGCGGCCACGACACCAGCTACTGGCGATCCATCCGCCCGGATGTCGTCTCGTTCCTGGGCCGGAACCTGGCCTGATGCAGGCCGTGGGCGGCAGACGATCGGCAGGTCAGCGCGATGGGGCTGACCAACAGCGCGCTTCGGACGCCCGGCTATGACTGTGAACTTTGTGCGGCGGCTAAATCGCAGCCTGAAATGGCGGCCTTGCTATGCACTTCGCGGAACCTGGAACGGTTTCGGAGCCGCGTCCAGACGGAGAGAGCTGTCGCGCGGCGGCGGGCGCCGGGCGGGGCGGCGGGCGCGTTCCTAAACCTGTACCGCGGGCCACGGCAGGACCGTCAGCGAGGGCCATTCCGTGCTCCACCGCCTGGTTTTGGTCAAGTACACGTCCCTGGGCGCCAGCACTGGGTTCGGCACCACTTTGCGGGCAAAGAGGTCATCGTAACCGTGCGGCGCATACGTCGTGAGACCACCGTTTTCGTCCGCCGTGACTGCGAAGCAACAGGTCTTCGCGGCGAAGTGATCTATGGCGTCGGCGGTGCTGGTGAACGGCACCGCGGGGACCCCGAAATGCTCCTCGTACCAGAGATGCACGCGGGCTTCGTTGCGGACTTCGACCTCTGCGCCCAGGTCCCTGAAAAGTTGTCGCGCCCGGCGGATCACCGCGTCTTCGGCCTCATACGAGGTGTCCTCGTCAAAATAGAACAGATCGTAGTCCCGGATGCCGGCACCGGGGTCCCGTCCGTCCAGTACGTTCCAAACGGTCTGGAACAGCGCCCCGGCAGTCAGCCACCAGTCCCCGACACCGAGCCGCGGCGCCAATTGAAGGATCTGCCGGTTGACCGGATTCCTTTGGATATGGCCCAGAAAGAGTCGCTCATCATCGGAAGTCACCCGCTCATCCTGCCCCGGCCTGGCCGCGCACCCCGGAATCAGGCGCGGTGTTTCCGCCGCCTTGGGGGTCACCCCGCTTCGGCGCGAGGTCCTGTGGTGGTTGTGCTAATGCTCGCGCAGCCCGGAGTTCGCGTCGGCGACCCGACTCTCCAGGCCCTCCAGCAGCAACTCCAACCCGTAGTCGAACTCGTTCGCGAACGCGTAACCGCCATCGCCCAGCAGTTCGGCGAGCGAGCGCACGAGGTACGGATACAGCTCCGCCGACGGCGCGACCTTGGCGGCAAACGCCCCCTCGGCGCCGTCCCCCGGTTCGAACGGCAGGCTCGTCTCGGTCAGCGCGAACCCGTACACGTAGGCGTCGATCGCGGAGAACGCGTGTGTCGCGAGCGCGGCGCTGAAGCCCTCGGTCATCAGCACACCAATCAGCCGGTCGTGGTGCTGCAGCAGCGCCGGGCCCGGGTTGGGGCGCGATTCCATCATCCCGAGCGCCCACGGATGAGCGGTGAGCACCGACCGCGCCGATCGTGCCCGGGCCGTCATCGCCTCCCGCCAGGTGTCGCCGACCTCGGGCATCTCGATCCTCTCGAACACCCAGTCGGCCAGGTCATCAAGCAGCGCCTCTTTGTTTGGGATGTGGTGGTAGAGCGACATCGCCTCCACGCCGAGCACTTTCGCGACACTGCGCATGCTCACGGCGGGGACACCCGCGCGGTCGGCGACGGCGGCGGCGGCGTTGACGATCCGGTCTCTGCTCAGGGGTGTGCGAGGCGACATAGTCCCATCCTTGCGCACTTACGGGCGTAAGACTAAACTCGTGATCGACCCTTACGCCCGTAAGTCTTGTGTTTGACGAACCCCGAGAGGTCCATCATGTCCAGAACCACCACCACCGCCCCCGATGCCGCCGCGGCATCCAAGGCCGCCGGCCGCCTGCCACGGATCGACGTGCGCCTGCGGATCGCTGCGCTTTGGGCCGCCACGATGCTCGTCTTCGCCTACGTCGATTTGTTCTCCCTCTACCGCCCGGACGTGCGCGCCGGCCTGGAGCAGGGGACCATCGCGGTGTTCGACGTCGGTCAACTCTTCCTGCTTCTCGTCACCGTCTACGTTGCGGTGCCCGCCTCGATGGTCTATCTCAGCCTGGTTCTGCCGCACCGGGCCAACCGAATCGTGAACATCGTGCTCCCCGCGCTCTACGGCGTCACCATCATCGGCGCCGCGATCGGCGAATGGGGGTACTACGTCTTCGGCAGCGTCATCGAGGTGGTGCTGCTCGCGCTCGTCGTCGTGCACGCGGCGCAATGGCGGAGAGTGCCCGTTGCTGCTCGCTAACTGCGCAGTTCCGCGCGGTTGTGAATTCTAAGCGGTGAAGCCGTCTGTCCCATGCAGAGCATCAAGCCCCGGTCGAACCAGGCCCCTGTCTGACCCGATCCCCCTAAAGACGAGGACGGGGAGGGCGACGAGCTGAGCGAGCGATCGGAGCGTTCCTGTGCGGGAACCCCAACCGAGGATCAGGACGGGTGCCATGACCGGCCCGCCACTCGGCAGCCACACCCTACTGGAAGATTTCTGCTGGCCTCCCGTGGGCACAGTCCATTGGCCATTGACACGATAGACGTCAGCACGGCAAACGCCCGCGCGTTCACGCCCTTCACTGCACCGGCGTTGACGGATTTAGGGGCAGGGATTTAAGGGCAGGGATTTTAGGGGCAGGATGCCCCGTACATCGGCATCGACGCTGTCGATGATTCTCCCGTAGCAGGGTCGGCGACCCTTATGACGACACAGGCGGGCCTTCGGACGAGAGTCATTCCCGGAAACACAGCTGATCGGTCAGAGCACGCCGTGACGGTGTAACAGTCGGGCAGATGGAGCCGTCCCTCGCGCAATGCTTCGTTGGCTTCCCAGACCCCTGCGGAGGCAACGATGATGGCAGCATCCGCGGGACTTTCGATGCTGATTGCCCGCGTGCCAGTTCCGGGGTCAATTGCGACGGGTGTCCTTCCAGCCCCCGTAGTTCGTTCCGCCATTCGCCGTATAGGGGCCCGTCAGTGGAGTCTTCTATCGGCCATGCGTAGCCGGGAGGACTGCCCTGCCGCGCTGACGATGAGACTCCAGACCCTGTCGAGGCATCTGGGACGCTGGGCACAGTCCCGCTCCAGGCGTCCTGGCAACTCAAATTAGATCGAAGGCTTTGTTCAGCCGGAGCATCCGGTGGCGACGGCTCGGTGGGGTTCTTATTGGGCACCGTGCATGCTGCAGCAGCCAATAGCGCGGCCAGCGTGATGGACCGAGAAATGTGCATTGTCCGCATGGTCCCACCCTTCCCCACACGAGCAAAGATACAAGATCAAGCATCGAGACAACAGGCCAGCAGTCAGGGCTCCGCAGGCGGCATCCGCGCCCCGCCGCTGTCCTGCAGTGTTACCGTCGAACAGGCGCGGGCATGGAACAACGTCCGTCCCGGCGGAGAACAAAAGGGGGTCCGGCCGGTTCGAACCGGCCGGGCCCCCTTCTCATGGAGTGGACTACACCAGGGTGGAGGTATCAATCACAAAGCGGTACCGCACATCGGAGGCGAGCACCCGCTCGTAGGCCTCATTGATCTTCCCCGCCGGGATGACCTCGATCTCGGCGCCCAGCTTGTGCTCGGCGCAGAAGTCGAGCATTTCCTGGGTCTCCCGGATGCCGCCGATCAGCGAGCCGGCGAACGACCGCCGGCCGCCGATCAGCGAGAACACGTTGAGGGAGAGCGGCTCCGCCGGAGCGCCGACGTTGACCATAGCTCCGTCAACGGCAAGCAGGGACAGGTAGGCGTTCAGGTCGATCTTCGCGCTGACCGTGTTCAGGATCAGGTCGAAGGAGCCGGCCAGCTGCTCGAACGTGGACTCATCGTTGGTGGCGAAGTAGTGGTCCGCGCCCAGGCGCAGCCCGTCCTCCTGCTTCTTCAGCGACTGCGACAGCACCGTGACCTCGGCGCCCATCGCAGGCGCGATCTTGACCCCGACGTGGCCCAGCCCGCCAAGCCCCACGATCGCGACCTTCTTGCCGGGGCCGGCACCCCAGTGGTTCAGCGGCGAGAACGTGGTGATGCCGGCGCAAAGCAGCGGCGCCGCGACGTCGAGCTCCAGGCCTTCCGGGATCCGCACCACGAAGTCCTCGGTGACCACAACGTGCGTGGAGTAGCCGCCCTGGGTGACGGTGCCGTCACTGTCCACGACGCCGTAGGTGCCGATGTTGCCCTGCACGCAGAACTGCTCTTCGCCCTTCAGGCAGTTGACGCATTCGCGGCAGGAGTTGACCATGCAGCCGACGCCCACCCGGTCGCCGACGGCGTGCCTGGTGACGGCCGGGCCGACCTCGCTGACGATGCCGGCGATTTCGTGGCCAGGAACCAGCGGGTAGCTGGCCGGTCCCCAGTCGCCGCGGGCGGTGTGGATGTCCGAGTGGCAGATGCCGGCGAACTTGATGTCGATCAGGACGTCGTTCGGGCCCACGTCCCGGCGCTCGATGGTGGTGGGAACGAGGGGTTCCGTCGCCGAGGTGGCGGCGTAAGCGTTAACGGTCAGCATGGATCTCCTGCATGTGGATGGTTCAGGGGTTTGCCCCGGCGCTCGGCACCGGTCAGGTGCGGCCTTTCGGCCCGGACGTCATCGGGGGCAGTATCCAGCAAACACGAATGGCTGCCCGTGAGGGAGGCCCTGCTGATAGGGGTACTGGCAGGGCCTCCCTCACGGCGCCGCACCCCCTAACGTTAAAGGCATGGACAATCAGAGCGAGACGCGTGACTTCCTGGCCACCCGGCGGGCCAAAATCACGCCCCAGCAGGCGGGACTGCCCTCCTACGGCGGTACCCGGCGGGTACCAGGACTGCGGCGCGGGGAAGTCGCCATGCTGGCCGGAGTCAGTGTGGAGTATTACACCCGGCTGGAACGGGGAAACCTCTCCGGCGTCTCCGAGGGCATCCTGGAATCCCTGGCGAGGGCGCTGCAGCTGGATGAGGCGGAACAGGCGCACCTGTTCGATCTGGCCCGGGCCGCGAGCACCGCCCGCAAGCGGCCGCGCCGCCGCGCCACCGCCCAGCCCGTCCGCGCGGGCGTGCAACTCATGCTCGACGCGATCACCAACGCACCGGCGTTCGTTCACAACGGGCGCCTTGACGTCCTCGCCGCCAACCAGCTCGGATTTGCCCTGTATTCCGAGATGTACGTCAGCCCCGTCCGGCCGGCCAACCACGCCCGTTTCATCTTCCTCGACCACCGTTCGGTCGGCCTCTACCCGGAATGGGACCGCGCCGCCAATGACACGGTGGCCATCCTGCGCACCGAGGCCGGTCGGGACCCGTACGACCGCGGCCTGACCGACCTGGTGGGGGAACTGTCCACCCGTAGCGAGGAGTTCCGTACCCGGTGGGCCGCCCACAACGTGCGCCAGCACTACACCGGGCTCAAGCATCTCCGGCACCCTGTGGTCGGTGACCTCCACCTCATGTATGAGGCCCTGGACCTCTCGGCCGACGCCGGGCTGTCGCTGCTCGTTTATACCGCCGAGCCCGGCTCGACCACCGAGGACGCCGTTCGGGTGCTCGCCAGCTGGGCCGCGACCCAGCAGCCGGAGACGCAGGAGGCCGGGGTACTGCCGTCACAGGCGCAGCAATCAGCCGCTACTCGATCAGGGCCAGCACCGCTCCAGCAGTAACGGAGGCCGGCTGCGCGCCGTCGAAGGCCCGGGCACTCCGGATGGCTATTTTCTCCGCGTTCAGCGATCAGGACCTGTCGCGTCAGTTGTTCGCTTTTCGTTTGGGGGCGGACTGTTCGGGAGACATCTGTTCGAGGGACATCCGGCCGGGAGCCCAACGGAAGCGAATCCTGCCGCCGATCGGGACCTGGGCTGCGGTGTCGAGCTGGTGGTCCACCACGACGGCGATCACCGGGTAGCCGCCGGTGACGGGGTGGTCGGCCAGGAAAAGCACTGGCAGCCCTTCCGGCGGAATCTGGATGGCCCCGGCGACAGTGCCCTCGCTGGGAAGTTCACCGCTCCGGCTGCGCGCCAGCGGGGTCCCAGTCAAGCGCATGCCCACCCGGTTGGACTGCGGCTTTACCTCCCAGTCCTGGCCGGTCAAGGAATCCAGGGCGGCCTGATCGAACCAGTCGGCACGTGGGCCGGGGACGACGTCGAACACAGTCACCCCGGTGCCCGGGTAGTCCGGCTGCAGTTCGGGGTGTCCCACGACGCCGGATTCGGCTTCGCCGCCGGCGGCGATGAGCTGGCCTGCGGCCAGTGGGGGCGGTCCGATGCCGGACATGGTGTCGGTGGAACGGCTGCCCAGCACCGGCAAGGCGTCCACGCCGCCGCGGATTGCCACGTAGCTGCGAAAGCCGGTCCGGGGCTGGCCGATACTCAGGATTTCGCCGTCCAGCAGGGCGAAGGGGGTGGCCATCGGGACGGCCCGCTGCCCGGCTGGCCCGGCTTCCCCGTCTTGCACGGCTTGCACGGCTTCCCCGTCGGAATAGACCTCCGGCGGCGGGCCGATGGTCAGCTCCGACGGCGCCCCGGCAACGGCGAGAATCTGGTCCCCGACGGCCCGGATCAACAGGCCCCCGGCGACGGTCTCGATCGCGGCCGCCGAGGGTTCGTTGCCGACGAGGCGGTTGGCCCGGCGGAGCGAAGCCCGGTCCAGTGCCCCCGCCGCGGAGACGCCCAGGGCGGAATAGCCGTGCCGGCCGAGATCCTGGATGAGGCTGTGCAGGCCCGGGAACACGATCCGGAGACCGGAGGCAATGTCCGGGGAAGAACCTTGCGGAGTCGACCTTTCCGGCGACACCGCATCCGGCGACGCAGCTTTCGGCGACGCAGCGTTCGGCGCCCCAGCATCCGGCGACGGAGCTTTCGCGGGAACCGCGGCTGGTTCCGCCAGCGCCACGGCATCCCGGACGGCGCGGAACTGCACGCGTTGGCCGGGGGCAGCCAGGGCAGGCTGCTCCCGGTCCAGGTCCCACATTTTCGCGCCGGTGCGGCCGATCAGCTGCCAGCCGCCGGGTGAACGTCGCGGGTACACGGCTGAGTAATTCCCGGCCAGCGCCACCGAACCGGAGGGGACGGCGGTGCGCGGGGAGCTGCGCCGCGGCACCTCAAGCGCCTGGTTCTCCCCCACCATGTAGCCGAAGCCCGGGGCGAAGCCGGCGAAGGCAACGGTCCAGATCTGCCCGGTGTGGGCTGCGATCACCCCGTCCGTTCCGAGTCCGGTCAGCTCCCCCACCTCGGCGAGGTCCCCGCCGTCGTACACGGTGTCAATGACCACCAGCTCGCCGTCCCGCTGAACGGGGGCAGTGAGCTCGAAACGGAGCAGCCGGGCGGCGATCCGCCGGGCCGAAGCCGGCGAGTCCGCGGTGACCAGGACCGTCTCGGCGGCGGCCAGGACGTCAAGCTGGCCCGGCAGCGGGTTTTCGAGCAACAGCACCTGCAGGGCGAGCACATCCTGGGGGCCGGAGAGCTCGGCGAGGACCGCGCGGGTTCCCACCGCCCGCACAGAACTCACTTTGTGCGCTGCCGCCTGCTGTCCTGCCGGGATTTCCCCTGCTGTCTCGATCATCAGTTGCTTTCATCATGCCTGTTGCCGGCGGGAAGGGTCCGCACGGCTCAGGCGTGCGCTTTCTGCAGGAGCCGCTCTTCCTCGTCGGTGTGCGGGTTGCGGCCCAGGGCCAGTCCGACGACGGTCACGAGCGAGGCGACGCCAAGGTAGCCGGCGATCAGGTACCAGTTGCCGGTGGCCAGGTAGAGGGCGGTGAAGATCAGCGGTGCGACGGCGCCGCCGATCACGCCGGCGAGGGTGTAGGCCAGCGAGCTGCCGGCGTAGCGCAGCCGAGCCGGGAACTGCTCCGTGATGTAGGCGGCCTGCGGGCCGTACATAAAGGCGTGGAAGGCCAGGCCGATCACGACGCCGATGGTGAGCATGGCGACGGATTTGCCTTGAATCATAAGGAAGAACAGCGGGATGTAGAGGGCCGTGCCGACGGCGGCGATGCCGTAGACCAGGCGGCGGTTGAACCGGTCGGTGAGGGCGCCGGCCGCCGGGATCAGGAAGATCTGGAAAGCGGAGCCGATCAGGATCGCGCCGAGGACGTTGCCGGTGGTCATGCCCAGCTGCCTGGTGGCGTAGACGGCCACGAAGACGGTGAACAGGGCATAAAGCACGTCGGGGCAGACCCGGGAGAGGGCGGCGGCCACGAGGGCGCGCGGTTCCTTGGTGAAGACCTCTTTGATAGGGGCCTTCGGCTGCTCGCCGTGGGCCTGGATGGCCTTAAAAACGGGGGTTTCCTCGAGCTTGAGCCGGATCACGAGGCCGAAGACCACCAGAAGGGCGGAGGCGAGGAAGGCGACCCGCCAGCCCCAGGAGAGGAAGGCTTCGTTGCTGAGGGTCGCGGCGAGCAGGGCCAGGACGCCGTTGGCCATCAGGTTCCCGGCGGGTGGGCCGATCTGCGCGGCGGAGGACCAGAAGCCGCGCTTGTTGGCGTCGCCGAATTCGCTGGAGAGCAGGACAGCACCGCCCCATTCGCCGCCGACGCCGATGCCCTGGGCCAGGCGCAGCAGCACCAGGATGATCGGGGCGGCGACGCCGATCATGGAGTAGTCCGGAAGCAACCCGATCAGCACCGTGGCGATTCCGATCAGCAGCAGGGTGACGACGAGGACGTGCTTGCGGCCGATCTTGTCACCAAGCCGGCCGAAGATCACGCCGCCGATGGGGCGGGCGAGGTAGCCCACCGCGAAGGCGGAGAAAGAGAGCAACAGGCCGACGAATTCGTCGTTGCCCGGGAAGAAGATTTTGGGGAACACCAGGGCCGAGGCCACGGAGTAGATCGCGAAGTCGTAATACTCCAGCGAGGTGCCCGTGAGGCTGGCGACATAGGCCTTGAGGGCGCCGGGCGGCAACTTCTTTTCTGTGGCCTTCTTGGTGGCGTCCGGGGCGGCCCGGTGCGGTGCGGTCATGGTGTTCCTCCAGGTGCGCGGGTGCTGCCCGTCGCTTGGTGTGAGTACGGCTGGTCCCGGCGGAACCGGGGAGATGCCCTGCACGGTTGGGCAAACGCCGGGCTGGGCAAATGCTTGGCCGGGCGAACGGGTGGCTAGGCAAACGCCTGACTAGACGAACGCCGCGGTAGCGATGCCGGCGGCAGTGAGGGCCTCGCGGACCGCGGCGGCCATGGTGACGGCTCCCGGGGTGTCGCCGTGGACGCAGATGCTCTCTGCGCGGATCTTTAGGATGGAGCCGTCGATGGTGCGGACGGCGGAATCGGTGACCATCCTAAGGACGTGCTCCGTGACCTCCGCGTTCTCGTGCAGGACGGCTCCGGGGAGCGTGCGGGAAACTAGCGTTCCGTCCGGGTTGTAGGCACGGTCGGCGAAGGCTTCTGTCACGGCCCGGAGTCCGGCGGCCTCGGCCAGGCGCAGCACTTCCGAACCAGGCAGGCCGAGGATGGGCAGGGTCGGATCAACGGACTTGACGGCGTCGACGACGGCTTGGGCCTGGCCGGTGTGCGCCACGATCGCGTTGTAGAGGCCGCCGTGCGGTTTCACATACCGGACTGTGCCGCCTTCTGCGGCGGCCAGCGCCTGCAGCGCGCCGATCTGGTAGACGACGTCGTCCGCCAGTTCGAGGGGATCGATGTCCAGGAACCGGCGGCCAAAACCAGCGAGGTCGCGGTAGCCCACGTGGGCGCCGATTACGACGCCGGCCGCAACGGCCCCGCGGCACGTGTTGCGGATGACGCTGGGGTCGCCGGCGTGGAAGCCGCAGGCGACGTTGGCGCTGGACACCGAGCGGAACATTGCGGTGTCATCGCCTAACGACCACCGGCCGTAGGACTCGCCGACGTCGCTGTTGAGGTCGATGGTTGCCATTTGTGATCCTCATCTCATGATTGCTCCATCCAAGGATGCATCACATTGGCAGATTGTTCAACAATCTGACGATTCAACTTTGGAACAATCGTGTAGATTCGGCCCTATGACCACCTCCGAGACGGGAACCCGCGGCCAGGATTCAGCAACAGCTGCGTCAGCAGCGCAGGCGGCTCGGCCGGATTCAGCAACAGCTGCGTCAGCAGCGCAGGCGGCTCGGCCGGATTCAGCAACAGCTGCGTCAGCAGCGCAGGCGGCTCGGCCGGATTCAGCAA